>JAHHTV010000260.1 GCA_020024395.1 Anaerotignum sp.
TGCCAGTACCATCAATATTTACCAAAACACCATCTTCAGAAATGGCATTTGTGCTTGTCAAAAAATAATCCACAAGCAATGCTTTTCTTTGCATTTCTTGTCTTTCTTGTGGGTCACTGACCAAATCTCTGTCTATCACATCGTAATCTTTTTCATGTATCGCTTTTGTCAATCCCATATCACGAATAGTCATAGAACCACCCCATGATACAGAGCTTTTTTCAGGTATCAAAGATACCGCTTTTTCTAATGCTTCTGCCGCTGTTTGACAGTAATAGGCTTCAAAATGGCGTTTTTGCAAATTTTCTACCATATTTTTACCTAATAAATCATTTCTTAATTCTCTTGGTGTTGCCATATACAAAACCCCTCTCTATTTTGTTATGTACATGATTGTATCATATATACAAAAACATAGATAGTTTTTTTGTTGCAAAAAATCATAAAAATGGTTTATGATATGTATAACAACCGTAGGAACAAGGAGAATACAAATGGCAAAACGAATAGAAAGCACAAAAAATCAGCTCATCAAGCGATTACAAGGGCTAAAACAAAGAAAAAACCGAGAAAAAGAAGGCGTATTTGTGGCAGAAGGTCTGCGATTTGTGGCAGAAATTCCAGAAAACTGGGACGTAGAATGTTATGTTGTTGCAGATGGTTTTGCAGCAGAAAATGATATATCTATTTTTGAAAAAAAAGCACATACCTATTGTGTGCCAGACAAATTATTTGCACAACTGTCAGAAACAGAACACCCACAAGGTATTCTTGCAGTCTGTCATAAAAAAACATACGATTTGAAAACCGTATTACAAAATAAAAATGGATTTTTCCTATTGGCAGAAGAAATGAATGACCCTGGAAATTTGGGAACCATTATCCGCACAGCAGATGCCTGCAATGTAGATGCCATATTTTTATCAAAAGGCAGTGTGGATTTGTACCATGCCAAAACATTGCGTGCCACAATGGGTTCTATATTCCATGTACCTGTATTTCAAAATGTATCTTTAGAAGAAATATCCACCATACTACAAGAAAGAGGTATTCCCATTTATGCGGCACATTTGAAAGGCAGACAATACCCATACAGCTTAAATTTGCGGCGTGCATGTGCATTTTTAATTGGCAATGAGGCAAGAGGACTTTCTGAAGAAGCCGCCTCTTTGTGCGATAGCTATGTCAAAATCCCCATACCAGGCAGAGCCGAATCTTTGAACGCTTCCATTGCGGCAGCAGTGTTACTTTATGAAACGGTACGGCAAAGAACTTTGCCAAAAGCATAAATCATTTACTTATGGCATTGTTTTCTTTTTGATTTCCCATTATAATAAAAAGACACAAAAACAGAAATAGGTGATTGCTTTGAAAAAAATATGGAAAAATATTGGATTATGTACTTTGGCGGCAGGTGCTTTTTTATACTGGCAAGATAATAGCATTGTAGTCACACAAATGACACATCATCGCAATGTGCCAAAAGCATTTCACGGATATAAAATACTACATATTTCCGATTTGCAAAACAAAGTATTTGGCAAAAATCAAGAAAAATTGTTATATAAAGCAGAATGTACTGCACCAGACATCATTGTCATCACAGGAGATTTGATTGATAGAAACCGCACGGACTTAGAAGCCGCTATGGAGGCTGTTTGTGGATTGGTGAAATTGGCACCTGTGTATTATGTTTCTGGCAATCATGAGCATCAGTCTGGTAGCTATGAAGATTTGATAGAACTTTTGACAGCCGAAGGTGTGACAGTGCTTGATAATGGCAAAAGCATCATCAGACGAAATGATGATACCATCACCATTATGGGATTGGCAGACAAATCTGTTAATCCACATTATAAAAGCATATTGCGTATGCTGTGTAAAGAACAGGAAAATGACTTTTTGCTTTTGCTGAGCCATCGTCCCGAACTTTTTGCAGAATATGCCAAATATCCCATTGATTTCGTATGCTGTGGTCATGCACATGGTGGACAAATCCGCTTGCCTTTCATTGGTGGATTATTTGCACCACATCAAGGCTTTTTCCCAAAATACACCGCAGGTATGCACACCAAAAATCATACCACAATGGCAATCAGCAGAGGACTTGGAAACAGCACATTTCCTTTTCGCATCAACAACCGTCCCGAATTGGTTGTCATCACATTGTACCATAAAGAAGAATTACACTGTACAGAATAAATCATTGTATGTTATAATAATAAAAATTTCAAAATCAGAAAGGAAGAATAAAAAATGGCAAAAAATCCCATTGTAACTATACAAATGAAAGAT
>JAHHTV010000261.1 GCA_020024395.1 Anaerotignum sp.
ATTTTATTATTATAGACTTTTTGCATAAAAAACAAAAACAATATTTATGAATTTTTTCATATTGAAAAAGTGGGATTTTTTGTACAAAAAAATACATGACAATTTCCATCGTCATGTATCGTTTGTTTTTGTTTCATTGATTTGTACAAAAGCTCGTAAAATATCACGTTTCAACCAATGTGGCATACTACTTTCTTCCACTTCTTCCAAAGTAAACCAGTCAAATGCCTCATGTTCATGACTCAAACAAACCTCACCACTTTTCCAAACAGCAGCATATGTAAAAATACACAAGTGAACTTGATTTTTGATGACATCAAATAATGAAATGGGATTTTTGATTTCCACTTGCAGACCTGTTTCTTCCCAAATTTCACGATATAATCCATCTTCTGATTTTTCATGAAAATGTACACCACCACCTGGCAAATCCCATTTTTGGTATTTATTCAGATAGCTTTGTTCCATTTCTTCTTTCGAGCGTTGCAATACCAACACACGATTTTCTTTTACAATCACCGCTTTGACAGCAACCACAAACCCTTTTTGCATCAAGTTCACCTCCTTTTTACTTTTTGTCATTTATTTTGCTTGTTCCAATAATGTTTGCAGCTCATTTTCTGTAAAATAATATTCCTTGTTACCAAAATGACAATGTAAATTTGCTTTTTTGTCCTCTTTTATGATTTTTTCCAGTTCCTCTTTGCCAATACTAATCAGTGCTTTTTCCACACGTTCTTTTGTACAATTACAATAAAATTCTGTTGGCACTTTGTCCATAATTTTCAAATCCATATCACCCAATATCATTTCCAAAATATCCTCGGGTGTTTTCCCCATATCCAACAAATCTGTCACATAGGGAATTGTATTCAATTTTTGCTCCAATTTTGCAATCATTTCTTCTGTTGCATCAGGCAAAAGCTGTATGATAAATCCGCCTGCTCTACGAATGGAAGTATCTGTTTCTACCAGTACACCCAAACCAACCGCTGAAGGTGTTTGTTCAGACTGTGCAAAATAATATGTCAAATCCTCTGCAATTTCACCACTTACCAACTGAATACGTCCTGCATAAGGTTCTCTCATACCAATATCACGAATGACACTCATATACCCTTGTCCAATCGCACCGCTTACGTCCAACTTTCCAGGATATTTAGAAGGAATATCCACATTGGGATTAAACACATACCCTTTCACTCTTGCATTTGCATCGGCTGAAACCACAATCCCTTTCAAAGGACCCAAACCTCTGATTTGCAGTGTCACCAAATCTTTATCTCCTTTGAGCATACTGCCCATCATTGCTGCCGCTGTCAACATTCTGCCCAATGCCGCAGACGCCACAGGGGAAGTATGATGCACTTGTCTTGCGTGCTGCACCAATTCTCTTGTTGTTGCTGCAAAAGCACGGATACTGCCGTTTCCTGCCGTTGCACGAACGATATAATCTTGCATATTCTAAAACGCCTCCTAAATCAAATATGTTTTGCCAAAAATACAATTCTTTCGCTTCTTTCATGTGCTTCCACATATTTGTAATCATCATACATTGCACATAATTGTAAGCCATTTTGTTCCAACGCTTGTTTCACTTCTTCTATAGCATACGCCCGTTCATAATGAAATTCTTCTGTTCTGTTGTAGCTGCCATTTTCATTTTTTATAAAAAAATTCACTGCATACTCATTGATTTTTTCTATTTCATCATAACAATTTTCCCAAATATATGCTGCATTTTCTTCTGTTGCCGCAAATGTATTTTCTGCAAGCACTTCTTGAAATTTATATTCAGTATTCATATCAAACAAAAACAAACCATCTGGTTGTAATTGCGCTTTCACACAAGCAAATGCCGCAGCCAACATACCATCTTCTGTCAAATAATTCAAACTGTCACAAACACTGATAATCCAATCCGCTTTTTGTGGCAATACAAATTTTGTCAAATCCTGCTCTAAAAGCACTGCACTACAATTTGCCTGCCGCAATTTTTGCTCTGCTTGACACAACATATCAAAAGACAAATCCACACCCATCATGGTATATCCTTTTTTTGCCAATGGCAAAAGCATATTGCCCGTACCACAGCCCAAATCCGCAATCACTTTGGGTTTTATCTGTTCTTTTTTCCAAATCATTTCCAAAAATGCCAACCAATCTGTATAAGGAATTTCTTCCATAAAACGGTCATACACCGCTGCAAAATCTGTATATGCCTCCATTGAAACTATATTCCGCCTTTCTCATGCCATAATCT
>JAHHTV010000262.1 GCA_020024395.1 Anaerotignum sp.
CTGAGCAATCAGTATCATTTTTTTTGTCAAAAATTACGTTTTGTTGATTTTATGCTGTTTTTTTATAATTTGTATTTCTAACCTGTATAAGCATTTGTTTGTTGGCAACATTATATAAAGAAAAAATGTTTTTGCAAACAAACCGCTTAGGAGTGAATATGTGATGATGTACAAAATAAGAAAAAAAACATATATAGGGATTGCTGTGATATTGATTTTGGGATTGATATGGTGTGGTATACGATTTATGTTACCAAATAAACTGACATTGCTGGAAGGAAAAACAGCATATTATGACGTAAAATTACCTGTTTCGGCAAAATCTGATGATAGTATGTGTGTGTTGGGTGTTACCACAAAGCCAACTGCAGATAATTTGCATTTGGATTTGGGAACGGCAGTGACAGCAGAAGGCATAGAACAAGGCAATACACAGGTTACATTTTATTTGTTTGATAAATTGCCCGTAAAAACAGTGGATGCCAATGTGTTGCCAAATATTGAGCTCATTCCAAGCGGAAGAACCGTTGGGGTGCAGCTGGATACAGATGGATTATTGGTATTGGGTACAGGATTTGTGGAAGGAGAAAATGGAAAGAAAACAGAACCTTGTAAAGGTGTTTTGAAAACAGGAGATTTGATACAAAAAGTAAATGGAAGAGAAATGAAAAATAAAGAAAGTTTTTTGGAAGTAGTAGAAGAAAATCAAGAACAAGCAGTTGTGGTAGAATATATACGAGATGGAAAACAAAATACAGCACAAATCAAACCAGTATATAGCCCTGCGGATAATGCGTATAAATTGGGCGTGTGGGTGCGTGACAGCATACAAGGGATTGGAACAGTGACATTTTTTGATGAAGAAACAAATCGTTTTGGCGCATTGGGACATGGTATTTATGATGTGGATACAGGCGGTTTGATGTCTTTGAAACAGGGGCATATTACATCGGCACATTTGACAGATATTGTAAAAGGAGAAAAAGGTGCACCTGGTGAGTTGGGTGGTTTTATTGCGGCAGATGATGTACTGGGAGATATTGAAAAAAATACTGAAATTGGAATTTTTGGCAGTGCAGAAACAGCACCATTTACAGGGGATAGTTATCCGATTGGTTTGCGTGCAGAGGTAAAAGAAGAAAAAGCAATTATTTTGTCAAATATTGCAGGTGATACAGTGATACCTTATGAAATTGAAATTGAGCAAGTCAATCGCTTTGCAAAAGATTGCAACAAAGGTATGGTCATTCGTGTGACAGATGATAGATTATTGGAACAGACAGGTGGCATTGTACAAGGTATGAGTGGCAGTCCTATCATTCAGAATGGCAAGCTCATTGGTGCTGTGACGCACGTTTTTGTGCAAGACCCTAGCAGAGGATATGGTATTTTTATTGAGGATATGCTGAGTGAAGCGGCGTAATATGAAGCGGCAGAGGTTTTTCTCTGCCGCTTTTGGCTCTTTGTATGGTATAATATAGGCAGATAAATCCAAACATTCTGAACAGTTCCCGAATCTGAACTATAATCGAATGGTAGTTGATTTTCCCCCAAATATAACTAAAATGGTATTATAGCATATTAAAATAAGCTGAGCGAAACTATGCAAATGAAGGAAGGATTTTCATGGATTACAAAAAGAGCTATTTAATGTTACAGATTGGAGTTTTGGGTGGAGCTGTCATTGTATTTATTGGATTGCTTTTAGTGTCAAAGGGAATTGTTGTGGGCAATGTTCTCTCTGTAATTGGATTAGTCTGTATGTTTGGCGGACTTATGCAAGCATTTTTGTTTTTTAAATGCCCCCACTGCGGCAGAAGATTCAATATCCGTGGAAAGAGATTCAGTTATTGCCCTAGTTGTGGTAAAAAGCTCGATTTCGATGACATAAAATTATAATAACGATTTGACAAATTCTGATTTATCCAACAATGTTTTTCAAAACCCTGTATTTGCAATGGGTTTCGCCGTTTACAACTGCACATTTTATGGTTTTTCCCTTGTTTTTGCCCTTAGAGACAAAAGCAAGGGAAAGTTCTTATTCGCCGCCGACTACTTTATTCAGCAATCTTGCGGAACTGCGCTTCATTTCCTTGCAATATTCTCTCAAGACTTCGGGGGTGAGAGCGAAATACACCCCTCGCACAAATATAAAATTTGTACTTTGGGTATTTCAGCAAAAAAACATTTATGATATGATAATAACATGACATACAGATGTCGTGTTATTGGTGATATATTAACTGTGAGGA
>JAHHTV010000263.1 GCA_020024395.1 Anaerotignum sp.
TTCAAAAGAAGTCATTGGCATTGAATTGGTAGAAGAGGCTGTGGAAGCGGCAAATGAAAATGCAAAAAGAAATGGTTTGATAAATTGTCATTTTTTGGCAGGAGATGTGCTGAAAATGGTAGATGAATTGAAACAAAAACCAGATTTGATTATCATTGACCCGCCAAGAGAAGGGATACATCCAAAAGCAATTGGAAAAATTATTGATTTTGATGCACCAGAGTTGGTGTATGTGTCTTGTAAACCGTCATCATTGGCAAATGACTTGCAAGTGTTTCAACTAGCTGGATATGATATCAAACGGGTAAAATTGATGGATATGTTTCCATCAACGATGCATATAGAAACCGTTGTGCTGTTACAGCGTGTAGAAAAGTAAAAAAAAGGCGTATAAATACAACCTGCTGCAAAAATTTTGACACTTTGCAGCAGGTTTTTATATGACAAAATATATGGGCGATTTAGATTTGTTCAAAATGCCCCAAACGGTTATTGTTTTTTCGGAGTATTGGAGAAATTAGTGTGATGCGTATGGGTGCAAAATGTTTCATACCATCAGTAAAGTTGTAATCGCCCAATAGCTTAAATTGTGGGCATAAACGTGTAAAATCTGATGTTTGTTGAATACCCCATACAAAAGAAACATCAATTTTTTGTGTTGTGTCATGATATTTTTGATGTTCTACCATCCATTGTGACATAAGCTCTAACAGTAAAGTGGTTTTTGTGAACCGTTTGGCAATGGTATCAAATAATTCTTTGACATCGCTTTCAGCAAGATACATAAGAAACCCTTCCGCAATGATGAGTGCATGTTCTTTATTTGCAATTTGTTCCATCCAAGTATCATCCAGTGCGGAGCAAGCAATATCTGTGACACGGTCATTTTGTGCAATCAGTTTTTTGCGTAGGTCAATGACATCTTGAAAGTCTATGTTATACCACTGTATTTTTCCATTATCCACACGGCGGAAACGGTCATCAAGACCACATGCCAGATTGATGACAGAACAATTTGGATGGGCTTTGATATGGGCTTTTGCTTGTTCATCGAATAATACGGTACGTGCAGCACAGCCCCACATATTCATTTTGCTTTTGCCATGTTTATCAAAATCATAATGTAAAGAATCTATGATATGTAAAGCTGTGGCGTCATAAAAAAGGGGATTTGCTTTGCGACTTTCCAAAGCTCTTGCATAAAGTGGTACAACCAATGTTTCATTGACACCTGTGAGTGTGATAGTTTCCTTTTCCATATTGTAAACCTCTTTCTAAAATATCATATTCTTAAGTTAGCTTAGACTAACTATAACATAATTTTTGTGAGAGTTCAATATGTGTATATGAAATTTGGGGTATATCCATGAAATAGAGAGGACAGAAAAATGTTTGTATAACATAAACAAAAAGACTTCTTATGAAAAAATTCTTTTTTTTAATACAAAATATAATAAAAAATAACAAAAAAATGTAAAAAGTATGAAAAAACTTTACATAATTACATAAGGCATATATAATCATGTATGGAGATTTCTTTTTGCAATATTTGTAATATTTGTGATTTTATAGTTGTATGAATGAAGGAGGGGATAGCATTATGAAAAAAGCAAGAAACCAATCGACTATGTCAGCACTAGTGAATTTTGCGACTATGACATTGGTGTTATTTTTAGCTGTGACATTTATTATGGTAATGTCTTACAACAAAAAAATTGTATCAGAATATGAAAAGGAAAAAACGTTGATTGCATATACACAACAATTCATTGATGCGTCTGGTTATTTGACAAATGAAGCAAGAGCATATGCAACAACAGCAGACAAAACATATTATGACAATTATTGGAGAGAGGTAAACGAAACAAAAAGAAGAGATATCAGCGTAGAACAAATGAAACAAATTGGAATTTCCGAAACAGAACAACAAAGTATTGAAGAAATGGCTCGTATTTCAAACAAATTGGTGCCATTGGAAGAAAATGCTATGCAAAAAGCATCCAAAGGAGATGTAAAATCTGCTATTGGTTATGTATTTGGGAAAGAATATAAAGATAGTTTGGCACAAATTCGAGAGTTACAAGCAAAATTATTAAATGATGTTACAAACCGTTTGGAAAATGAGATTGCAAAAAAAGAACAAACAATACAAATTATCAAAGGCGTTTCTATGTTATTTATATTGTTGGTACTGATATTCCAGATTTTAAATGTACGATTTACACGTAGACGCATTATTTTACC
>JAHHTV010000264.1 GCA_020024395.1 Anaerotignum sp.
GTTGTATCATTTGATTGAGAAAAATGAAATTGATATTTATGATATTCCCATTGCTGCATTGACAGAGCAGTATTTGGCATATTTGGAAGCCGCAGAAGACCGCAATATGGACGGTATCAGCGAGTTTTTACTGATGGCAGCAACGCTTTTGGAAATCAAAAGCAAAATGCTGTTGCCAACGCAGAAAAAAGAGGTATTGGAAGAAGAAACGATTGACCCTAGAGCGGAATTGGTCGAACGATTGTTGGAATACAAAAAAATCAAACACATTACAAATGATTGGAAAGAAAGAGAAGAAAATGCTGCAATGGTGTTTTACAAACAGGCTGATAAAGCGATTGCAAAATTAAAAGAAAAAGAAGAACAACCATTGGAAGATTTTTTGATGGGTGTGACAATGGAAGATTTATATCATGTGTTTCAAGAAGTGATGGCACGCAAGGAAGCAAAAGTAGACCATGTACGCAGTTCTTTTCGTGCAGTGGAAAGAGAATTGTTTACCATACAGGATAAAATGGAATATATTCGGGATTTGTTGATATTACAACCCAAAATTGTGTTTACAGATATTTTTCGCAGAAAAACAAGAAAAATAGAAAAAGTGGTGACATTTTTAGCACTTTTGGAATTGATTAAAAGAAAAGAAGTGCAGATTTATCAGGAAAAAACATTTTCACAAATTATCATTGAAAATTATCACAAAACAAAAGAAAGGGATATGGTATGAGATTGGAACAACTGGAAGCGGTTGTGGAGTCGTTGTTATTTATATCGGGTGATGCAGTTTCATTGTCTGCCATTGCACAAACCATTGAAATGGACAAGGCAACGGCAAGAGCCATTGTACAGACATTGGCAGATAAATATGAAACGGAACAAAGAGGTATTCGGATTGTAGAATACAATGGTGCATATCAAATGTGTACGGCAAGTCATTGTTTTGAATATATCCGTAATATGTATCGTAGCCCCCAAAGACAGGGTTTGACACAATCTTTATTGGAAACACTTGCCATTGTTGCATACAAACAACCCATTACAAAAGGGCAGATTGAAGAAATTCGTGGTGTGAGTGCAGAACACGCTGTTACAAAGTTGATGGAGAAAAAATTGGTTTGTGAAGTGGGGCGGTTAGATGCACCAGGAAAACCAATATTGCTTGGTACAACAGAAGATTTTTTGAGATATTTTGGTTTTCAATCTGTAAGAGAATTGCCACCATTAGAAGAAGATACAGGATTGGTAAAAGAAGATTAAAAAAAGCATGAGATAGCATAACAACAATTTGCTTATTTCATGCTTTTTTATATGCAAAAACAAAATCACATCGCATAGAATGAAAATAAGGAGGGAATGGATATGAAAAAAATCCGAAAAAAAATTGCGGTGATGATATTGTCATTGTTTTTGACACAGACAGTGTGGGCAGAAGAACCAAATGTTGCGGCACAAGGTGCAGCGTTGTTAGATGGCAATACAGGGCGGTTGCTTTGGGGAAAAGAAGCAAAAACGCCTATGGAAATGGCAAGCACAACCAAAATTATGACGGCAATATTGGTGTTGGAAAAGGCGGATTTATATGATGTTGTGACAGTGAGCAAAAATGCCGCAAGACAGCCAGATGTACAAATGCATTTGTTAGAAGGTGAGCAGTGGTATGTGAAAGATTTGTTGACAGCGATGATGTTGAAATCATATAATGATGCGGCTGTGGCATTGGCAGAGCATGTCAGCGGTTCTGTGGAAAATTTTTGTGCGGAAATGACAAAAAAAGCCGCAGAGATTGGGGCAAAAGATACGGTGTTTGGTTCGCCGAATGGTTTGGATAGTCATTTGACAAAAGAACAACACCATGCAACGCCATATGATATGGGGCTGATTACAGGATATGCTTTGCAAAATCCAGTGTTTCGGGAAATTGTGGCAACACCTTCCATCACATTTTCTGATGTAAGCGGAAAAAAAGTGCATACCGCAGTGAATACAGACCGTTTTTTACAAATGTATAGTGGGGCTTTGGGTGTGAAAACAGGATATACAAATAAAGCTGGAAATTGTTTTGTTGGAGCGGCAGAACAAAATGATATGATGCTTGTGAGTGTGGTTTTGGGCTGCGGCTGGGGTGAAAAAGGAAAAAAGGCAAAATGGACAGATACCAAAACATTGATGGATTATGG
>JAHHTV010000265.1 GCA_020024395.1 Anaerotignum sp.
CTGTCATACCCATAGAGAGCACGTCCATGTTTATATTATCAATTTTTTTTGCGTTTATGTCAACCAATAATTCACGCATTTTACGGAAATATAATCTGTTTTCTTCCGGATTTTCTACAAAAGGCGCCACAGTCATCAAGCCCCTTATGCGAATATGTGAAAATTTTGAAACTTCCTGTAAAAAACTTTCTACCTCATTTACGGGAATACCAAATTTGCTTTCTTCCTGTGCAATATTGATTTCCACCAAAATATCCATCACTTTATTTTTTGCTGCAGCACGTTTTTCGATTTCCTCAGCCAAACGGATACTTTCCACAGAATGTATCATATCCACTTTGTCTATAATATATTTTACTTTATTGGTTTGCAAATGCCCAATCAAATGCCAATGAATACCCTCACCCATTGGCTCATATTTATCCATAATTTCTTGCACTTTATTTTCTCCCAAAGAAGTCAAACCATAAGAAACTGCTTCTTTGATTTGTTCAATGGGTTTTGTTTTGCTGACTGCCAAAAGCAAAATATCCTCCGGATTTCTACCAGCTTTTTTTGCAGCTTGTGCAATATTTTCTCTAACCTGTGCAATGTTTTGTTCCATGGATTTCATCACAACCACACACTCCTTTTAATATATTGATTGCCCCTCCATAATATTTTTTGCATCTGATACAATCATATCATACTCTTGTAAACCATAAGCCCCCGCTGATTTCACAATCGCATATTCTTGATTTTGCTCCAAAATCACAACAGGTACAAATTTTGCCATAGAACTGTTTGCCATATAAACACCCATAGATGTTTTCAATTCTGATATTGTGTACTGTTTGGCATTTTCGCCTGTACCTTGCAAAATCACATCACCCATTTTCAGTCCTTGGCTGTTTTGTGCCAGATAAACATATTCCTCATCTTTCTCCATTGCATTGATTTCCATAAATTTTGCACCTTCGCCATTTGCCAACAGCACACCTTCTATGCCATTGCTTTCTGTTAAGCAACTCAATGGAATTTTAATCAAAGATTTTTCCACCAATGCATTATTGGGTATTTTCAATCCTTGTACCACTTCTTGCTCCACAATATATGTCACAGTACGATAATCAATAAAATCAGCCATATGGGAAAAACAAGAAAACACCACTTCTGTTTGTTCTTCTGCTGACGTCAAAGCAGAAATCTCAGCACGAATTGGTATTGTTTTATCATCTCCTGTAACTTGCAATACCAATACATCTCCAACTTTCCAATCTTTGGCATCGTTTGCAGAAACATTGGAAACCAAGTACCATTCATTGCTTTTTACAATACGAAAAAGTGGGTCACCTTCTGAAACATTGCTTCTTTTAGAAAGCAATGTAAGCCTTTCATCACTTTTGACATCACCCACTTGCACTTCTTCCAATTTTGCAGGCTGCAAAGTTTCTTCCAACCCATCATAACTAAATGCCAAAACACCACTTTCTTCTGCGGCAATGGTACTCATATTTTCAGAAAGCTGTTTTGCATATGCACTTCTTTTTTCATTTAATTGTGACAAACTTTCCACATCTTCTGATAACCAAATTTCATTTCTTTGTGTAATATAGCTATCTAATTGTGTTCGCATTGTATACAAATAAGAAGTATCGTTTTTCATAGAACGCCCTGCAAATGTTTCCACTGTTGCAGAAATACTTTTTTCAATGCGGTTAATATCTTCTGAAAATGTGGATAAATCGCTGCGGTCTTTTTGTGTTTCCAAAATATCTTTATCAATGGATTGCAATTTTTCTTCCAACACTTTTGTTGATGCAGTATCTTTGACTTCACAAACCACAGAAGATTTTGAAACATATTCCCCTTCAGAATATTGATAAAACGGCATACCGCTTCGATTGCTTTTTGCCACATATTCATCACGCACAATCAATCCTTTTTGCACTTTCGGGGTATCAATGGTGCCATATACCACAGTTTCCACATTGATTTCCGGTTTTCTGACTGTCATCATCACAATCTGTGCCGCCAAATAAATGGCAATGATCACAAACACAAATGCCGGTAACATATAACCTGCATATATTCTGCGACGTTTTGCAGCTTTTTCTGCACTACGTTTTATTTGTGCATTTCTTTGTTGTACTTGTCTGGTTGGCTTTACCTGTTTAACTGTTTGTTGTGCATGTC
>JAHHTV010000266.1 GCA_020024395.1 Anaerotignum sp.
CCGGGAAATACCTATTTTAGAAAACAGTCGTGTATTGGTTCCCATGCGAGATATTATGGAACCGCTTGGCTACCAAGTCATTTGGAACGAAACAGATAAATCTATTTTAGCAAGAAAAAATAATACCGAAATAACATTGACACTTGATGCAACATATGCCAGTGTCAACAATACTATGATTTTGCTAGATGCACCACCTTCCAGCATAAACGGTGTTACAATGGTGCCTTTGCGTTTTGTATCCAAATATAGCGGTGCCTCTGTAATATGGCATCCCGAAACAAAAACAGTTTCCATACAAACAAAAGGCAGTATTTTACCAGACATTTATACTGCTGCTGACTCTGTGGTATACATACAAACAAATAAATTGCAAGGCAGTGGCATTATATTATCTAAAAATGGTCTGATTGCAACCAACTATCATGTGATAGAAAATGCCTCCACCATGCAAATTGTATTTCAAGATGGTATTGTGTATCAAGGCAATATCAACATTGTTGGGCTAGACCCTCAAGCTGATATTGCCTTATTGCAGCTAGACAAAAAAGGACTTTCTCCCATAAAACCAGCCAAAAATATACAAAATGGCGAAAGTATATTCACATTAGGTGCACCAAATGGCAAACGAAACACAAAAACAACTGGTATTGTCACAGGATACCAAACAGACATCATTGCCATGACTGCTCCTATACAACATGGCAGCAGTGGCGGTGGTTTATTCAACCAGAAAAATGAATTATTGGGTATGTGTGTGGCTTACAACAAAGAACAATATTTTGCCATTCCCATTGAAAAAATATTGTCTGTGCCAAAAAATTTATCCATTCCCATTCAAGATATGAAAAATTATGTATACCAACCATCTGCACCACGCAACATACAGTATCATAAAGATGAAAACGGACAACATTGTTTTTCATGGGAACCTGCATATGATGTGGATTATTACTATATTTATGCCGCAGAACAAAAAGATGGTGAATATCAAATTTTGACAAACACCGTATTAAACAGCCAAAAATGGTATTGGAATTTTCCATATCCTTTTGGCATATCTGATGTAAAAAAACCTTTTTATATCAAAGTTGCCTCTGTGCAAGATGGCAAAATTGTGGGTACAAGCGACCCAATTTATGTTCCTGCGAAATGATACATATTCCCCTTTGTTTTTATGACAAAGGGGTTTTTATTGTTTCAAACACCATTTTATGCTATACTTTTGCATCATATCAAGGAGGGCATCACATGAATACAAAAAAACAAACCATACTTGCCAATTTGGGGCTTTTGCTTGCTGCTGCCATATGGGGTGGTGGATTTTTGGCTGGGAAATATGCTTTGGACGAATATCCGCCATTTACCATACTTTCTTTTCGCTTTTTGGGTGCTTCGCTTTGTATTGCTATATTATTTTGCAAACAACTGCGACACATATCAAAATCCACCATACAAAAAGGCTGTATATTGGGTATATTGCAACTTGTAGGGCTTTCGGTACAATTAGCGGGGCTAAATGCCACCACAGCAGGCAAACAAGCATTTTTAGTTGCATCTTATGTGATGTTTGTACCATTTTTATCTTATTTTATATTGAAAAAACGATTGCAAACACAAGATATACTTGCAGCTGTATTGACGCTTTTGGGTATTGGCTGTATCAGTTTGCATGGTGATTTTTCCATCGGCATGGGAGATATACTTTCTATACTGTTTGCATTGCTATTTGCATTTCAAATTATATTTGTGGGTGTATTTGTACGCAACGAAAACCCCATACAACTTTCTTTTTTTCAATTTTTATCTGCAGGCATATTGGCAACGGTTGTCATGCTTTTCATAGACGGCATACCAAAAAGCTGTAATCACACAACACTATATAGCTTATTGTATCTGATTGTACTCAATACCGTTGTTGCATTTACCATTCAAAACATTGCACAACGCTATACATCAGAAACTGCTGCTGCTATATTGATTTCTTCGGAGTCTTTTTTTGGATTTTTATTTTCTGTTTTATTTTTGCAAGAACCCATCACGCCAAAAGTCATACTTGGCTGTATTTTAATATTTTTGGCTGTCATACTTTCCAAATGTAATATGAAAAAAGTCTTTTCATAAACATAAAAGAGCATACTTTGAT
>JAHHTV010000267.1 GCA_020024395.1 Anaerotignum sp.
TGCTGACCCCGACAATGAATATAAAGTACAAGCTGCATTTTCGCAGTTGTCAAAAGGAAAAACAGTGATTATGATTGCACATCGACTTTCTACGGTTGCAAATGTAGATAAAATCTATGTTATCAAAGATGGCGAGATTGTAGAAACAGGCACAAGCGATGCATTGCGAAAACAAAATGGTGTTTTTCAACAGATGTGGAACGATTATCAAACTTCTGTACAATGGAAAGTTGCAAAGGAGGCATAGCATATGATAAAAAAATTGCAAAAAAAATATGCCCTTTCAGAACAAGGTGCAAAAGATTTAATAAAAGGGTGTATTGCCTGCGTATTGCAAAACATTTCTTTTATGTTCCCAGTTGGACTTTTGTATAAAATGGTGTGTGATTTGATGCAGGGGGGGATTGCTGGAAATGGTGTCATATTTTATGTGATGGGCTGTATTGTGTGTATTGTATTGATTATTGGTGCAACGTATTTTCAGTATAATGCGACGTATTTTGCAACTTATGTAGAAAGTGGTGTGCGACGTATCACATTGTCAGAACAGCTGCGTAAAATACCGATTTCATTTTTTGGAAAAAAAGACCTTGCCGATTTAAGTAGCACCATTATGGCAGATTGTAGTTTTTTGGAACAAAGTTTTTCTCATTTTATACCAGAGCTGGCAGGGGCTATCATTTCTACAGTGCTGATTGCGATTAGCCTTTTGTGTATTGATTGGCGTATGGCAGTGGCGGCTTTGTGGGTGATGCCTGTATCATTTGCGATTGTTGGCTTTTCTGCAAAAATACAAGAACATTTGAGCCAGAAAGCAATGGATACCAAAATGGCATGTGCAGATGGTATTCAAGAGTGTATTGAAACAGTGCAGGATTTGAAAGCAAATAATGCAGAAGAAATTTATTTGAAGGGATTGGAAAAGAAAATCCGTGCAGTGGAACAGCGTGCCATTATCAATGAATTTGGTATGGCGTCTTTTGTGGTATCTGCGGCACTGATTTTGAAATTTGGCATTGTATCTGTTGCGTTGGTTGGTTCTGTTTTGCTGGTGAAGGGTACATTAGATATTTTAACATTTTTTATGTTTTTGTTGGTGGTATCTCGGCTGTACGACCCATTACAGGGTGCTTTGCAAAATTTAGCGGCTGTCATTAGCACACGTGTCAATATTGCCCGTATGAATGAAATATTGGATTGCCCAATACAACAAGGTGGAAATGAACTGACAAATAACGGGTATGACATTACATTTGAAAATGTTCGTTTTGCATACAATACAGGAGAAACGGTTTTGCATGATGTTTCTTTTACTGCAAAGCAAGGAGAAGTGACTGCATTGGTTGGGCCTTCGGGTGGCGGAAAAACAACGGTTTCTCGTTTGGCATCTCGTTTTTGGGAAATCAATCAGGGCAAAATCAGCGTAGGTGGTATGGATATTTCTAAAATTGACCCAGAAACATTATTGTCTTTGTATGCCATTGTGTTTCAGGATGTGACGTTGTTTGATAACAGCATTATAGAAAATATTCGTATTGGTAACAAAGATGCAACAGATGAACAAGTGATAGCCGCAGCAAAACTTGCCAATGTAGATGAATTTGCCGAAAAACTGGAAAATAAATGGCATACAAACATCGGGGAAAATGGTTGTGAACTTTCTGGTGGAGAACGACAACGTATTTCCATTGCAAGGGCATTTCTAAAAAATGCACCGATTATATTGCTGGATGAGGCAACTGCATCTTTGGATGTGGAAAATGAAACACTGATACAAACGGCACTTTCTCGCTTAATCAAAGATAAAACCGTTCTTGTGATTGCACATAGAATGCGTACGGTTGCAGGGGCTGATAAAATCGTGGTGCTAAATGGCGGTATGGTTGCAGAAGAAGGTACACCAGAAATGTTGATACAAAAAGATGGCATTTATGCCCATATGGTAAAAGTACAAACACAAAGTCAGAATTGGACATTGACATAAACAGAACATATAAGAAAAGCCAACAATATTGCCGTTGGCTTTTTTGATATGTGGTTTATGTGTTTTTGTCGCCAATGGTGAGCATCTGAAAGCCTTCACCATGCACTTCATTGGATTCTAAAATGATGGTAAATGCAGCTGGGTCAACTTCTTTTACG
>JAHHTV010000268.1 GCA_020024395.1 Anaerotignum sp.
TTGCACACCCATAAAAGAAGTGCTACAATAAAATTATCAAAAAAAGTCAAAGAGAATAGGTGGTGTTTTATGCAAAAAGGACAAATACAAACAATTTATAAAGAATTGCAAACAGCTTGGACGGCAAAATCGTTTTTACAAAAAACTGGACTGAAAAAGAAAAAAATTCTGTCGATTTTGGAAAAAGAAACTTGGCTGACAGAAATTGCAAATATAAAAAATCAAAAAGAAATCTCTTGTCAAGAGATATTGCAAATGAGCCAAAAAACCATGTACGTATTATCTGATGGTATGCCGAAAGAAGGTTGGTTGCAATGTGTGTACAATAGTGGCATTCATGCACTTTATACAGAAAGACAAGATATTCGCATAGAACCCCAATACCAACAAGCAGTCTATTTTTATTTGGAAACATTGCGTGTGTTTTTGAAATGGGAACAAAAACAAATACCGTTTTGTCGTAAATCACATTTTTTATTTGTGACAGAGCAAGAACAAAAAGACAGTCCCTATACAGAAGAATATCAACAATTTTTGAAATGTTTTGCAGATGGGTATGTTTATGAATTGATGCGTATTGGCAGAGAAATTATGCCATTTGATATGGTTGCACATGTGGCAGGTGTGCATACAGTGGCGATGCATATTGCAAGACAGCTTGCGATGGTGGGTATTCCTGTGGATTTACGTTTGGTTTCTGGTGCGGCTGCCATACATGACATTGGGAAATATGGTTGTCGAGAAAATGAAGTACGCAGAATACCATATTTGCATTATTACTATACCGATATTTGGTGCAAAGAAAATGGTTTGTCTACCATTGGGCATATTGCGGCAAATCATTCTACATGGGATTTGGAATTGGAAAATTTGCCTGTAGAATCTTTGATATTGATTTATGCAGATTTTCGTGTGAAAAGTAGCGGAAAAGATGCAAATGGCAAAGAAATCATGACATTTTATGATTTGGCTTCTTCTTTTCAAGTGATATTGGATAAATTGGATAATGTAGATGATGCAAAAGAAAAACGGTATCGTCATGTGTATTCCAGATTAGAAGATTTTGAAAATTATATGAAGTCATTGGGCGTGGATACGACATTGACAAAATGTGAAATATTGCCCAAAAAACAAAAACAAACGGCATTATTGAATATGGAAGAAACGGTGGACATTTATAAAAATACAGCCATATCCCATAACATTCGTTTGATGCATAAACTCAGCAGAGAATTGACATTTGGTAATATTTTGGAAAAAGCAAGAACAACAACTGATTGGAAAGATACTCGTTCGTATTTGAACATCTTTGCAGAATATTTTACATACATGAGCCAAAGACAAAAACAAATGACAATGGCGTTTTTGTATGAATTGATGTTCCACAGAGAAGGTGATATTCGCAGGCAGGCGGCGGATTTGCTGGGGAATATGATTGCCCATTATGATATTTCATATGGCAAAGAATTACCAGAAAATGTAAATATTATATTAGATGAAACAAACAGCTTTTTGCTATGGCAAAAATATTTGGATATGATACTTTTTCCAGACCATAAAATGATTGACAAACATAAACGATGGTTGGGGTATGGGTTAAAGCGTGTTGTGACATCGTTGTTGGAAAATTGTAAAACAGAAAATAAACACAAATATATTGTGGACTTGCTTTTATATTATCAAAAAGATTGTGATGCAGAAACAGCTTTTGTTTTGGCAGACACCATTCCGTCTATACCAATGGATATTTTACAAAAGAAAGAAATGAAACAACTATTGCTATTTTTACAAAGTGTTTTGCAGATAGACAATTTAGAATTGTGTGCAGCGATATTGTTGGCTTTGTATAATATGGCAGATATGTTTGTGTGGGAAAAACAATGTCTGGATATTGTGAAAAATGTGGTGTCTGTAAGTAACCAAAGAACAGAAATTAGTCTACAATTTTTGATATATGAAATCAAACAAAAATACCATTTGGAAGAAATAGAACAAGTGGTTTCAGAAAAAGAGATTTTTACAGAACCACGCATTGTTTCTGATATTTTTTTGGAAAACTTGAAAGCGGCAACACCATGGAAAATCAAAATGATCAATACCCATTTGTTATATGCACGCATTGAAA
>JAHHTV010000269.1 GCA_020024395.1 Anaerotignum sp.
ATTTCATGGTATCAAAAATATTAGTATTTTTGCAGAAAAAAAAACCATCGATATTTTATTGATTGATTTATATTTTGTTTCAAAGGAAATTGCATCAGAAACCATTGTATTCATTAACCATTTATTGGAATTGCAACCACATATGCAAATCATATTTATGACAAAACCAGAAAAATATACATCAGAACTTTATCATGTGTCACACACATATTGTTTGTTGTATCCACTTTGTAATGACAGGTTGACAGATGCACTTTCCATTGCCGAACAAAATGTATTGCAAAAACGTCCAAAAACCATACTGGTAAAGTCTTTGCGTGCAGTGATGCGTATTCAAATTGATGATATTTTATATGTAGAAAAAGATAAAAGAAAAATCACCATACATACCAAAAAAGATGTCATTGATAGTTATATGCCGATTGAAACATTACTAGAAAAATTAGATGGAAGATTTTTGCATTGCCACAAAAGTTTTATTGTCAACATAGAAATTGTGGAAAAATTTGAAAGACGTCGCTTTTATTGTCAAAATGATGTGGTCATTCCCATCAGTCAATTGCGTTATCCACAAACCAAAGAAGCATTTTTATCTTATACCGTGTTGAAAAAAGCTTAATTTCATTTGAAAAGTAGTGATTATTTTCATTGATACTTATGCATGAAACTATTTTTTACAAAATCTACAATTACAAATCCACATACAAAACCAATATACTGTTTTGTATGTGGATTTTGTTTTATTTTTTTACATTTCTATTTGTTTTGCAACTTCCATCATAATCGCACATTCTATTCTTTTGCGGAACAACTGACAGCCATATTCATAAGTGCCAGTGATATCTCCTGTTGCATGGTATGCATTTGCGGCACAACCACCAGAACAGTATAATTTTGCCCAACAATCTTTACAATCTTCTCTTGCATATGCATTACATTTGCGGAATTTGTCTTGTACTTCTGGATTGGTCACGCCTTTCCAAATATCCCCCAAGCTATACGCATTATCGCCTACAAATTGATGACAAGGGAACAATTCTCCCCACGGTGTCACAGCCATATATTCTGTGCCGCTGCCACAGCCCATCACCCTTTTGTACACACAAGGGCCGCCTGTCAAATCAATCATATAATGATAAAATGTAATGGGCTTGCCTTCTTTTTCTCTGCGTAGCATATCTTTTGCCAATATTTCGTATTGTTCAAACAATTTTGGCAAATCTGCCTCTGTCAGTGCATAAGGCTCTTTGGGGTCACACACAACAGGCTCCATAGACAATTCTGTAAAGCCCAAATCTGCCATATGAAATACATCTTTTGTAAAATCCACATTATCGTGTGTGAATGTACCACGGATATAATACCCTTTGTTTTTTCTGCTTTCCACAAATTTTTGGAATTTTGGCACAATCACATCATAACTGCCTTGTCCACCTGCGGTGCGACGCAATTTATCATGAATTTCTTTTCTACCATCCAAGCTCAATACAATATTATGCATTTCTTTGTTTGCAAATTCCATAATTTCATCATTCAAAAGCAAACCATTTGTTGTCAATGTAAAACGGAATTTTTTGTTGTGCTGTTGTTCTATGCTGCGGGCATATTCCACCAAACGTTTTACAATATCCCAATCCATCAATGGCTCACCGCCAAAGAAATCCACTTCCAAATTTTTTCGATTGCCAGAGTGTGCAATCAAAAAATCAAATGCCTGTTTTCCCACTTCAAAAGACATCAATGCACGGTCACCTTGATATTTGCCTTGACTTGCAAAACAGTAATCACAAGTCAAATTACAAGTATGTGCAACGTGCAAACATAATGCTTTGATGTCATTGTTTTTCATTTTGAAATTTGCTGCAATATCTGCATACAAATCTTCTGTAAACAGTTGCCCTGTTTTTTGCAATTCTTCTACACCAGAAAAAACTTCTTCTACTTCTTGTTGTGTTACTTCTGGATTGTTTTGATATTTTTGCAATATTGCAGAAACAATTTCTTCTTTTTTGTGTGTTTCATACATTGCAATGATGTCATATGCCACCTCATCTACAACATGCACTGCACCACTGTATGTATCCAACACAATAT
>JAHHTV010000027.1 GCA_020024395.1 Anaerotignum sp.
CTGTAAAAATGAAAAAAGATGAAATGCAAAAAGGCGTTTCTTATATTAAAAATTTGTTACAGGAATTGAAAGCGTAGTTTTTTCATGAAAAAATGTGTATAATAAAAAAGAATTGTAAAAGCAATACAAAATGATAGGATATGCCAAACACATATCAAAAGAAAGTTGTGATAAAACATGAAAAAATATAAAAGAATACTTTGTTTGCTTTTTGCTGTGCTTTTCCCATTGTCTGGATGTGGAAAATCTTTTTCTGATGAAGTGGTTGCAAAAATAGATGGAAAAGAAATTATGAAGTCAGAATATATGGTGTATTTGTATACCACAACACAAAATTTTGTTTCCACTGCGGGAAATGATGTTTGGAATATAGATTTTGATGGTATGACAGGGGAAGAATTGGTGCAAGAACGTGCATTTACAACCATTCAAAGTGTTGTGGCAGCTTGTCAATATGCCAAAGAAAATGATGTGGTATTATCCGAAACACAAAAACAGGAAGCACATCAAGCCGCTACAGATTTTTTGAAACAAACACCACAATCAGATTTGGAAAAAATGGGTATCAATGAAAAGAAAATGCAAACATTGATGGAGGAATCTTATTTATATTCTGTGGTATATGAAACATTGGCAAAAGAATGTGAAGTTTCCGAAAAAGATATGAAAAAATATCAAATAGAATATGCAAATACCATACACAACGATTACACACAAATCACGTTACACAGTATTATGGTAGATGATGCACAAACCGCAGAAGAAGTTGCAAATAAAGCAAAAGCAGGTGAGGACTTCCAAAAACTTTTTACAGAATATGATGTGGATACCGATGCAAAACAAAATAACCCAACAGGTGAAATGATATTATATCAAAATTATTTGAAAATGACATTTGGTATTACGGAAAATTTGCAAAAAGGACAAATTACAAATGCCATAAAAGCAGGCGATAAATATTTTATTTTGAAAGTAATGGATATTGTGCCGCCAACAGATGAGGAAATCCATAAATTGGCAGAACAGATATATCGTGACCAAGTACAATCAGAATATGTGGATACAAGATTGTCTGCAATGATTGAAACACAAGAAGTAGAAAAAATGGCTGATGTATGGGAAAATTTGGATAGTTTTCGCCCATAAATTATGAAATAACACAATCAAATATAAATGCACAATTTCAAAAAAGCAAAGAGAATGTAGTTGAAAATAGGTTCTCTTTGTTGTTATTTTTGTTGCTTGAAAAACAATGCAATATGACGTATCATAAAAGAAAAAGCAAAATCGGAAAGGAGTTTCTGTTATGGAAATCAAAAAAGTGTGGGCAATGTATTTTAGCCCAACTGGTGGCACAGAAAAAGCTGTCAAAACCGTTGCAGAAGATGTCGCAAAACAGTTGGGAGTACCCTTTGAAATTTATGATTTTACATTACCCCAAAAAAGAGAAGGTGTTGTATCTTTTACAGAAACAGATTTGGTATTTTTGGGGACACCCGTTATCGCAGGACGTGTGCCAAATGTGTTGTTAACATATTTGGATACCATTGTGGGCGGCAATGCATATGGTGTACCAATGGTTTCTTTTGGCAATCGTAATTTTGATGATGCGTTGATAGAATTGCGTGATATTATGGAAAAAGATGGTTTCCGTACTGTGGCAGGTGGCGCATTTGTCAGTGAACACTCTTTTTCTTATATATTGTCCGCAGGTAGACCAGATGCAGAAGATTATGCAGTGATGCACGCATTTGCAGCAGATTTGGTGAAAAAATGCAAAAGTGATTTTGTTTATGAAGCCCCTGCTTATGTAGATGGAGAAACACCCATCCGTCCATATTTTAAACCACAAGATAGATATGGAAAGCATATTGACATACGAAAAGTGAAACCAAAAACAAGCGATGATTGTTGTGGTTGCGGTATTTGTGCAGCGGTTTGTCCTATGGGTTCCATAGACCCCACAACATTTGAATGTGTCCGTATTTGCATCAAATGCAATGCTTGTGTGAAAAAATGCCCATCACAAGCCAAATATTTTGATGACCCAGGATATATTTATCATAAAGAAGAATTGGAAGAATTGTACGAAGGTCGTTCTGAACCAAAATATTTTGTATAATACAGAGGCATTTGCTTTTTTGCAAATGCCTTTTTGATAAAAAAGCAAAACAATAAGGAGAATAAAAAAATGGAAACTGTAAAATTGTATTATGAAAATGCATATATTACAACGTTTGACGCTTGCGTGGTATCATGTGAACAAAAAGGCAATGATTTCGCTGTGGTATTGGATAAGACTTATTTTTATCCAGAAGGTGGCGGACAGCCTGCTGATGTTGGCACATTAGGGACAGCTTGTGTCAAAGATGTGCGTGATAAAGCAGGTGTTGTGGTGCATATCACAGATAAGAAATTGGCTGTGGGAGATGTGGTGACAGGGCATATTGATTGGAAAAATCGTTTTGATTTGATGCAGCAACATTCTGGTGAACATATTTTATCTGGTATCATTTGTGCAAAATATCATTGTAACAATGTAGGATTTCATATTGGGAAAGATACAGTGACCATTGATTTTGATGCCAAAATACCAAAAGAAGATTTGCATATGCTAGAGGAAAAAGCCAATACAGCAATTTGGGAAAATATAGCATCAGAAGCAATTTATCCAACGCCACAAGCACTGGAGAAAATGGTATATCGCAGCAAAAAAGCATTGACAGGCAAAGTGCGTATATTGCGTATTGGTGAATATGATTGTTGTGCTTGTTGTGGTACACATGTTGCAAAAGCAGGCGAAATCGGTATGATAAAAATATTGTCTGTACAAAATTATAAAGGTGGTACAAGATTGGAAATTGTTTGTGGTATGCGTGCTTTGGCAGAATATCAAAACAAAACAGAAAATGCAACCACCATATCAGAATTGCTTTCTGTACCTGTGTCTGATATTGCAAAAGCAACCACCGCATTACAAAAAGAACGTGATGCTTTGAAACAGATGCTCACACAGATGAAACAAGAAAAAATGACATATTTGACGAATGCATTGCCAAAAGAACAAAAAGTATGTTATTTTATTTCTGGTTTTGATGCAAAGGATATTGCACATTTTGCAGATAAAATACAAAATCATACTGCACAAACTGTCGCTGTATGCAGTGATGCAGGTGCAGGGTTTCAGTTTGTTTGCATGAGCAAAACAGAAGATATGCGTACGTTTGCAACAAAAATGCGAGAAACATTGGGGAGCAAAGGTGGTGGCAAACCGGAAGCAATACAGGGTAGAACAGAAGCAAAAAAAGCAGATTTGCAAGCATTTTGGAAACAACAAGGTTTCGCAATATATGAAGGTTAAAAAATGGGAGGCAATGACATGGAACAATCATTTTTTCAAAGAAATAGAGTGAAATTGGCAGAACGATTGCAAGAAAATAGTGTTGTGGTGTTATTTGCAGGAAAAGCACCATTAAAAAGAGGGGACGAGTATTATCCTTTTTCTCCTGACCGTAATTTTTATTATGTGACAGGTGTGGAAAGAGAACATTGTGTGTTTGTTTTGGTGAAAGGCAAACAGGATATGCAAGAAATGCTGTTTATTCCAAGAGATAATGGCGATATGGCAAAATGGGTTGGCGCAAATATGACAGAATTAGAGGCAAAAGAAAAAAGTGGTATTTTAGACATTCGTCCCATAGATGCTATGCAAGAAGATGTAGCACAAATTTTATTTCGCCAAAATATCAAAACAGTGGCTTTGGATTTGGAGCATAGACAATGGGATGATATGCCATCTTTTGGATTGCAATTTGCACAACAAATAAGAACAAAATATCCTGCAATGCAAATACAAGATGTATATCCCATATTTGGTGATTTACGATTGTACAAAGAAAAAGAAGAATTGGATTTGATGCAAAAAGCAATGGATATCACACGCATGGGTGTAGAAGCAATGATGGCAAATGCAGCAGCAGGCAAAAAAGAATATGAAATGGAAGCATATTTTGATTTTACACTGTTGCAAAACGGTATCAGAGAAAAAGCATTCCAAACAATCGCCGCAGCAGGGAAAAGAGGCACAATACTGCATTATACAAAAAATGATGGTGTGGCAAATGATGGTGATTTGTTGCTTGTGGATTGTGGGGCACAAGTGGGGTGGTACAATGGGGACATTTCCCGTACATTCCCTGTCAATGGAAAATTTACAGAAAGACAAAAACAGATTTATAATATTGTGCTGGCAGGGCAACAAAAAGTCATTGATGCTATAAAACCAAATGTACCTTTTGCAATACTCAATCAAATATTGAAAGAGCATTATTTAGAAGAATTGCAAAAAATTGGTTTGGCACAAAATATGAATGATGTAGAAAAATATTATTATCATGGTGTGAGCCATTATTTGGGTGCAGAAACACATGACATTGGGCGATATGTAGAACGCATATTGCAGCCGAATATGGTATTGACTGTGGAACCTGGGCTATATATTGAAGAATGGGAAATTGGTATTCGTATTGAAGATGATGTTTTGGTCACAGAAAATGGTTGTGAAGTCATGACAAAAGACATGATAAAAACAGTGGAAGATATCGAAGCATTTATGGCGAAAGGAAAATGATATGACAATCAAAGAAACGGATTTGTATTTGCCTGTATGCCGTTTTTTTGAAAAAGAGGGTTATATGGTACAGGCAGAAGTCAATCATTGCGATTTGGTGGCAGTCAAAGAACAGGAAACATGTATTGTGGAATTGAAAAGCAGTTTTCATTTGAAATTGGTGTACCAAGCGATGGAGCGACAACGACTTTCAGATATGGTTTTTGTGGCAATTCCTAGACCAAAAAAAGGGCAAAAACAAAAAAGCTGGAAACAGATGATACAACTTTTGAAACGTTTGGATATTGGTCTATTGACAGTGGCTTTGGATAGCCCATTAAACAGTGTGGAAATGGTACTTTTGCCAAATCAAAATAAAGTCCGCAAAAATGCCAAAAAACAAAAAAGGTTACAAAAAGAATTTTCGGAAAGAAATGTAGCAGTCAATGTGGGTGGTACAACAAAGCGAAAAATTATCACAGCTTATCGTGAAAAAGCGTTAGAATTATGCTGCATATTGGAGCAACAACCATTTGTGTCATACAAAACATTGCGATTATGGGGAATGCCAGAAAAATCATTGCAAATACTGCGTAATAATTATTATGATTGGTTTGTAAGAAAACAAAGAGGTGTGTATGCACTTTCTGAAAAAGGAAAAATGGCTTTATTTGCACCAGAATTTGAAACAGTGGTTGCGTATTATCGTAAAGTATGGAAAGAAAGGAGTGAGGAAGTATGAGCATTTGGAATATACTACTAAATATCCTATGGTTGCTGTTTGGGGGATTGCTTTCCGCAATTGGTTGGTTTTTGGCAGGGGGATTGTGTTGTATTACGGTGATTGGTATTCCTGTTGGATTGCAATGTTTTAAGTTTGCAAAATTGGTATTGACACCATTTGGAAAAAAAGTTTATTTTGGAAATATGTCATCTGGCTCTATTGTATTGAATGTGATTTGGATATTGTTAGGTGGTTTGGGATTGTGTATCAGTTCCATTGCTATGGGCGTTGGTAGCTGCATGACCATTATTGGTATTCCATTTGGATTGCAACATCTGAAGTTTGCTGGTTTGGCATTGATGCCATTTGGTGCGGAAATCAAAGATATGAATTGAAAAAATAGGAAAAAGGCATATTTTTTGAATATGCCTTTTTCTTTTATAAGGTTATAGGTTTGTATGCCATATGGTTTGTATTTCACAAAGTATGGTATTTTTGGTATCTGTGATAAATGTCAATATTGTTTGGGTATCACCATTTTGTTGTAGATATGTTTTGGTTTGTACCACATCATGACGTTTGCACTCTTTGCGATATACCACACGAATGTCATGCAGTGTCATATTTTGATATATGCTATCTGGTATGTCCTCCATTGCCCAAGCCAGATATTTTACATTATTTGTATGCCCGTTTGTATCTGTATCACAACGACTGACAGTAAATTGTTGTTGTCCAATCAATATGCCGATGGGTTCTTTTGGCATAGCGTATGTTTCTTCTTCTATGGCAGGGGTTGGATTTGCAACATAATTTTTCATCATATATTCTGGTACGGTAGTAGGTTTTCTTTTGGCAAAGTCCATCAATACCCAACGGGACATGGCTTTGGCGATGGGATTGCCATTTTCATCTTGCAATGTATAACTGCGTTCTGCTTGTATTTTACGACATTTGTTGCACCAAGTTTGTGCTTGTATAGTTTCTGCATGGGTAGGCATACGAAAAAGTACAATATGCCAATGGATAACTGCCCAGCCCCATTGATACTGTGCCATATAGTCTAATGTGTATCCCAAAGAATCGGCATGGTCTATGGCGGCATCTTGCAAAATTTCTAACAACGCAGTGGGAGAAAGTACACCACTACCGTCTGTTTGATGATATTTGATGGAAATGGTTTCTGTGTGACATTGCATATATAATAAACCTCCTAATATCAAAGCATGGGTGATATGAGCCTTGCAATGGCTTCTTTGACCTTAAACCACCATTTGCGATGATTGTACCATTCTTGTGTAATTTCTACAGAATTTTTCAAATCTGATAAAAAGTCTTGTTCTAGTTGTTCTGTGAAAGCAGTATCATATAAAAATGCATTGACTTCAAAATTCAAATCAAAACTGCGAATATCCATATTGGCTGTACCAACAGAGGCAACTTTGCCATCAATACAAACACTTTTGGCATGTATAAATCCTTTTTCGTACTGATAACAACGTACACCAGCTTCTAATAATTGCCCAAGATAGGACATACTTGCCCAGTAAACAAATAAATGGTCTGGATTGCCCGGAATGAGTACACGCACATCAAGCCCAGATAATGCCGCAACACGCAATGCTTCAAATATGCTGTCATCTGGTACAAAATAAGGCGTAGTCAAATATACATTCTGTTCTGCTTCCATAATCATTTTGAAATAACCATTTCGGATATTATGCCATTTGGTATCAGGGCCACTGGAAACAATTTGCATTTTGATACCGTCTTCATGTTGTTCTCGCAGCGGAAAATAGCGACTGTCTAATTGTACAGCACCATATTTTGTGGTGAAGTTCCAGTCTTTGATAAACCGAATTTGCATTTGGTCTATGGCATCTCCTTCTACACGCAAATGCGTGTCACGCCAAGCGCCATATCGTTTGACAATGCCCAAATATTCATCACCTACATTAAACCCACCAATATAGCCGATTTTTCCGTCGATGATGCAAAGTTTTCTATGATTGCGATAATTGATACGGACAATAAAACGGGGCAAAAATGCCGCTGTGTAGCCGCCTGCTTTGTGCAGTTTATCAAAAAAATCTTTTGGTAGTCTGGAATTGCCAATGCCATCATAAAGCAAACGTACTTCTACACCTTCGGCAGCTTTTTTGGTTAGCTCGTCCACCAAACGTTTGCCAAGCTCATCCCCACGCCAAATGTAATATTCCAAATGAATAAATTGTTTGGCATTTCGTATATCTTGTATGAGTGTTTCAAATTTGTCTTTTCCTGTGATAAAACGTGTGACTTTGTTATTCAATGTCAGCCAGTTCCCAGAATTGATATGCAAATAGGCAAGGTCTGACAAATAGTCCAAATCATTCAAAGAACCACCATGCTCAATGATAGATTTTTGTTCTTGTACATGTCCAACACTGCGTTCATCATGCAATAGATAGTTATAATATATTTCACGGTCATATACCGCTTTTTCTTGAAACATTTTTTCTCGTTTGCTGTTTCTGCCAAATATCATATAAATCAAAAAGCCAAAGAACGGAATAAAAAGCAAAACCAAAAGCCATGCCCAACTGCTGGCAGGATTTCGCCGTTCAAAAAATACCACAAAGCCTGCTAATATGACATTGATTACCAAAACAAATGCAAGAAAATACACAATCGCCATACCAATATCCATATGCATATACATCACCTGATTTCTTGATAAAATATTAGATTTCTTTTAGTATACGCAAAAATGGAGCTTGTCGCAAGTAAAAGAGTTTCTCAAAAAAATAAAAAAAATTTATTTTTAGACTTCCATTCAACGACAATCTCTGTTACAATAAAATGACGTGAAATCATAAAGGAAAAAGAATATTCTTTTTCATCGCAAGGAGGAAACATTTGTGAATATAACGGCATCTGATATTTTAATCATTACATTAGTGATTGTGGCAGCGGCTTTGGCTGGGTTGTATTATCTAAATCGAAAAAGTATGCGTCGTATGGTACAAGCACAAGAATTTATTGACCAAAACCGTATGACCGTGCAAATTTTTGTCATAGACAAAAAACAAGAAAAACCATCTGCTACAAATTTGCCAAAAGCGGTATTTGAACAAATGCCAAAAACAACAAAAATGAGAAAAGCAAATTTAGTAAAAGCAAAAGTAGGCCCTCAAATTGTAACATTGATGTGTGACAAACCCGTATACGAAGTATTGCCTGTCAAAAAAACAGTGAAGGTGGATATTGCAGGTATGTATATCATCAGTATGACAGGTTTGAATTTGGCAGACAAGAAAAAGAAAACATTTACAGAGAAAATTACAGCAAAATTAAATAATACCATGTCTGCACAATCAGAAGAAACAAAAAAGAAAAAATAATACAAACATAAAAAAGACAAATCTTTTTGATTTGTCTTTTTTTGTGTATATCAATGTGTGATAATTTCTACACCATCTTCTGTAATGGCAACGGTATATTCCCATTGTGCAGACAAAGAACCATCTTCTGTGTATATTGTCCAGCCGTTTTCTTCGTCTTGGAAGAAATCTTCGTCCCCTTCGTTTACCATAGGTTCTATGGTAAATACCATACCAGGCACCAATACCATACCCGTACCCTCTTTGGCAATGTGGCAGACATAAGGGTCTTCATGGAAATCGTTGCCAACACCATGCCCACCAATATCATGTAATACTGTATAACCATGTGCATAGACGTGTTTGCTAATGACTGCACCAATGTCGCCCAAGTGTCCCCAAGGCTTTACAGCAGCAAGTGCCATATCCACAGATTCTTTTGTAACATCCACCAGTTTTTTGGCTTCATCGCTGACATTGCCAATGCAGAACATACGAGAAGCATCTGCATAATACCCATCTAATATGGTAGTAACATCTACATTGATGATATCTCCATCTTGCAATACTTCGTTTTCAGAAGGAATACCATGACAAATGACATCATTGACAGATGTGCATACACTTTTTGGAAAACCACAATATCCCAAAGGGGCAGGTACACCACCATGTGATACGGTGTATTCATGTACCATTTTGTTGATGTCATCGGTTGTCATACCTGCATGAATGTTTTGTGCGACCATATCTAATATTTCAGTATTTAATTTACCCGCTTTGCGGATACCTTCTAATTGTGCAGGTGTTTTGATGAGGTTATGTGGTGGTATTTGTTCGCCTTTTGCTTTGAGTGCTGCTAATTTTTCATCAAATGCAGCATGGCAGACTTTATATTTTTTTCCACTGCCACACCAGCATTGGTCATTACGTCCCAATTTTAACATCGTTTTGATTTCCTTTCTTTTCGTTTTCTGTTTTAACTAGATAGTAGCATAAAAGCAAAAGGCATACAATAGTATTTGAAACAAAATATTTGAGCAAAATGTTGCAAAATCCCGACAAAAGTGGTAGGATAAAAAGAAAATTTGGAAAGGGTGTATGATATGACAAAGATTTTTCAAAATGTCACAGAATTGATTGGAAATACGCCATTGATTGCATTAAAAAAATTGGAAGAAATATATGATTTGAAAGCAAATTTATTTGCAAAAGTAGAATTTTTTAACCCTGGTGGGAGTGTCAAAGACAGAGCAGCAAAAAAGATGTTGGAAGATGCAGAGCAAAAAGGTTTGCTCAAAAAAGGGGCAACCATCATTGAGCCAACAAGCGGCAATACTGGCATTGGTTTGGCATTGATGGCAGCAGTCAAAGGTTATCGTATGGTGATTGTGATGCCAGACAGTATGAGCAAAGAAAGACGTTTGGCAATGTCTGCGTATGGTGCAGAATTGGTGCTAACAGAGGGTGCAAAAGGTATGGCAGGTGCTGTGGAAAAAGCAGAACAGCTGGCAAAAGAAATTCCAAATTCATTTTTGCCAAAACAATTTGAAAATAAAGCAAATGCACTGACACATTATGAAACAACTGCTCCCGAAATCTGGGAGGCAACCGATGGAAAAATTGATGTATTTGTGGCAGGGATTGGTACAGGTGGTACGATTAGTGGTGTTGGTAGATATTTGAAAGAAAAAAATCAGCATATACAAGTAGTTGGTGTGGAACCAGCGTATTCTCCGCTTTTGACAGAAGGGAAAAGCGGCAGTCATAAAATACAAGGCATTGGTGCAAACTTTGTGCCTGCGGTATTACAAAGAGAATATTGTGATATCATCAAAACGATTACAGATGAACAGGCATTTGATATAGCAAGACAGATTGTAAAAACAGAAGGAATTTTGGTAGGGATTTCATCAGGGGCAGCATTGGCAGCAGCTGTGGATTTGGCAAAACAAGAACAATATGCGGGAAAAAATATTGTTGTGTTGTTACCAGATACAGGAGAACGATATTTTTCTACAACATTATTTGAATAAATGCAATAAAAAAAGAGGTATGATACCTCTTTTTTTTATGATATGGTTTGTGTATGACGGTTTTTGAAATATGTCTGCAATAATACCGCAATGACAGGCCCTAATAACAATCCCCAAAAACCAATGCATTTATAACCAAAATACATGGAAAACAGTGTCAAAAGTGGGTGCAAGCCGATTTGTGTGCCTAATATTTTTGGTTGCATCACTTGCCGCATAATTTGTACAGCCGCATAGATAATCAAATAACCAAGCGCCAATTTTGGGCTACCAAGTAGCAAATGTATCACAGCACCAGGCCATAATATAAAACCACTGCCAAAAAACGGTAAAGCGTCTATGACGGCAATAATGACGCTAAGCAGTAGTGTAAAAGGGGAATGACACAACAATAAGCCGATAAATGTAATCAAAAATGTGTATCCCATCAATATTAACTGTGTTTTGATATATCCCCAAAATGAATTTTTCAATTCTTGTTTTGTGTGTGCAATGGAGTTGCCGAATAAATGCAATATATATTTTTCATATAATGCATGAATGTATGCAGCATCTTTGGTAAAAAAATAAGAAGAAACCAATGCAATCAACAAACCAAATAAAAAATTGGGTACAGATGTCAAAGAAGAAGACCCAGTATATTTTACCAATGAAAATAACAAAGATGAAATATTTTCTCTGGCTTGTGCTGCAGCAGTGTGTATAAAATCAGGCAATATGGTAAAAAGCTCGTCCATTTTTAACAAAAATGTGTTCAAAGCATTTTGCAATAACTCCATATAATAGGGCAGCAATCGAAAAAAAGACTCTGCCTGTGCAAAAATACGATTTCCAATTAACGCAACAAACAAAGAAATGATACCAAGTAATGCCAAAAGACAAAGCAATGCCGAAATCCAACGAGGAATATGATGTTTTTCCAAACGGTCAGCCACAGGGCAAAAACAAAGGCTCAAAAGCCAACCAATGAAAAATGGTAATAATATGGAAAACAAATACCGAAAAAATAAAAAACATAATAATACTGTTGCAATTAATATAAAAAAATCTTGTAATGCGGCTTTGTGTTTGATATAAAATTCCCGCATAGCATCACCACCTAGTTTTGTCATTATTATACTCGCTTTTTTATAAAAAAGATATGAAAAATATATTCTTTATAAAAAAATAGGTGGCAAGATATATCAAAAAAAGCATACTTTGATTTACAAAGCATGCTTTTTCAGGTATATTAAGAGGATTTTCCATTCATAAAGAAATAGTGGTTTTGGTTGAGATAATCTCTAGCAATGTCCAATGCTTCGCCAAATCTTTGGAAGTGTACCACTTCCCGTTCTCTTAAAAAGCGTAAAGGTGCCAAAACAGCAGGGTCATCGGTCAAATCTATCAAATATTCGTAAGAACTGCGTGCTTTTTGTTCTGCTACACATTTGTAAGTATAACCTGTGAAAGTAAAAGAAATGAAAGTATTTGCTCTCCCTTGCGTGCTCTTGTTATGCTCTTTTGTAGCTGTTATATATAGTAAGAGTGGAATACATACTGAAAAAGATATCTCACGTAATCATATTACTTTATCATCATAGAAAAATTTTATTTACAGCCTTTTCTTCACAATCTCTCAGCTACTTAAAATCATGTATTTTATAATATTTTTAGAGTATATTTTTGTGCTTTATACCAAATGTATCATAGCAAACTGCCAAATAAAATTGTTTTTCATGTACTTTAAATATTCTGAAATAGTTTAATTCTTGAGAAAAAGCATTTTCTGCATATTGTATTTTATCTTTTTCATAATTGGTAGGAAAGAATTTTCGTCCTAAGGCTACAATTTCATCTTTGTTTACAGCTATAGCTAACTGATCCATTCCAAAATCACAATCTATTCCAAAGCATACAGTCGCAGTCGTATGATACTTGACAAGGATTTCTTTAATACTATTCTATATAATAACTATGAAAATTTCTTCCTTTAGGTATGCCTTCATAATCAATTTGTTCAATTGCAGATAAAATTGACATTTTTGTTATATTTTTAGGTATCATTAAGTTAATATGA
>JAHHTV010000270.1 GCA_020024395.1 Anaerotignum sp.
ATATATAGTTGTAATAAAATCAAAAGTGTACATATATTGTATTGTGAAAATATCAGACTGTCAAGTGTAAATAAGGGAAGTCAAATATTGATTTTGCATAGAATGATAACAGAAAGGAGGAAAGCATATATGGAAAAATTTTCAGAATTACAGGAAAAAGAGGTTATCAATATTTGTGATGGAAAGCGTTTGGGATATGTGGCAGATTTGGAGTTTGAAAAACATACAGGAAAAATTTGTACATTGATTATTCCGGTGGAGGGGTGCAGATGGAATGTGTTTGCAAAAACAAGGGCATATTATGTTCCGTGGAGATGTATCAAAAGAATTGGTGATGATATCATATTGGTGGAGGTGGATACAGACAATATTTGTCAAGAAGATATGTGCTAGTAAAAAACATGGTTTTTGCTTGACCTGATAGGCTTTGTGGCTTATACTATGAAGAAAAGAAAAACAAATGTGAAACATAGAGGAGGATTGGGCATGAAATGTCCTTTTTGTAATTATACAGATACAAAAGTGATTGATTCTAGAGCACAAGATGACCATTCTGTCATTCGTCGTCGTCGTGTTTGTGAACATTGTGGAAAACGATTTACTACATACGAAAGAATGGATATGATACCCATTACTGTCATTAAGCGTGATGGCACAAGAGAAATTTTTGACAAAGCAAAATTACAAAATGGTATCATAAAATCTTGTAACAAACGCCCTGTGACAGCCGCACAAATACAACAGCTTGTAGACGATATCGAAAACACATTGTCAGGCAGTGGCGAAAGAGAAGTGGAAAGTACTGTATTGGGGAATATGGTGATACACAGATTGAAAGATTTGGACGAGGTGGCATATGTGCGTTTTGCATCGGTGTATCGCCAATTCAAAGATATCAACAGTTTTATGGACGAATTACAAAAAATGTCTATAGAGAAAAAAATACAAGAATAAAAGGAGTCATTATGGAACAGAATGTAAAAGCTTTATTTGCGGCAAACCAAAATGGCAGACAAAAAGCCGCAGAGATTGCAAGCATTTATCGCAAAAGTGGTATGGAAGTTTTGGAAATTACAGAACAAGATTTTGAAAAATGTCAGCATATGGCAAAACAGCAACAAGCAACGCATTTGCTATATTTTCATGATACAGAGCAGATTACCATGTGTATATTTGCAGAGGATATGGACGGTTTTTGTGTGGATATTCAAGTTTCTGACTTGCAGATGCCATAAGTCAAAAAAACAAGAATTTTCTCGAAAAAATTTTTTTATGTAGACAGGCAATAATTTACAAAATACCTCATAAGATAAAATTGTAAGACGATACAGTTTACTTAAGGAGGTATTTTTATTATGTGTGGATTGAGTAATTATGGAAATGACAGCTTTATTTGGATTATCTTGTTGTTGTGCTGCTGTGGTAACAACAATAACAATGGTTGTGGTTGTGGCAATGATAATTCTTGGTTGTGGATTTTGATTTTGCTGTGCTGCTGCGGCAACAACAACAACTGTGGCAATCAACTGAACAACTGCGGAAACTGCTGATACCTGTTTACAGGATTAGACAGCCAAAAAGAGATGAAACCCTTTTGGGTTTCATCTTTTTTTGTATATACAGTGGGTTGCTTTTTTTATATCGTGTGATACAATAAGACAAAAAATAGCAAAGGAAGTGACCAGTTTTGGATTTGGAACTGGAATTGCAAAAACAAGGCGTAAATCCAGCCTTATTGGAAGCAGTCAAAGAATTTCGTATACAAAATCAAACAGAAGAAAATTTTTTGTATCGTGTACCACAAACAAAATATTTGTATTATGGAAAAGAAGTATGGGAAGCGGCGTTGGCAGCCATATTGTGTGGAGAAAATTTGCTTTTGGCAGGCCCGAAGGCAACTGGAAAAAATACATTGGCAGAAAATTTGGCAACGATATTTGGTAGACCTGTTTGGAATATTTCTTGTTATGTGAATATAGATGCAGCAGCTTTGATTGGGACAGATACATTTGTCAATCAAAATGTGGTATTTCGTGATGGACCTGTGAGTTTGTGTGCAAAACATGGCGGGTTTGGCGTTTTGGAC
>JAHHTV010000271.1 GCA_020024395.1 Anaerotignum sp.
GCATATCTCTTTCTCTGCTATAGCGTACCGCATCAATGCTGTGATTATTTTTATCTGGAAAATATGCCTGCCAGTTCCCATTTCCGTCTTCTTCCAAACTATAATTCAGAAATTCCTTTGCCGTTTTTGGACATCGCACAGGGTCAATAACAATCTCCTCCAAATCCTGTAACCACTTAATACCATAAGAAACGCTGTCTGGCCCTTTTTTTGCTCCTATTGTTTGCAAACCATATTCTCGCAATTCCGCAATCGACTTTGGTTCTGCACTGTCGCAAACAATCACATCATTTTGTTTATTTTCGGCTTTAATTTTTTCTGCCAGCACCCGATTACTCATACGCACTTCTTGTATCTCAAAAAAAATATATAACCGCCTTCGTGTACTGTCATAATGGTTTACCGTATAATGCAATGGGTCAACTGCATATCCCCAGTCCAAACCTCTTGCAATATGGTCAAACATTTCCAATTCTTGCTGTGTCAATTCTCTGGTTGTCACATTGGTAAACACCTCACCGCCAAAGCCAACCACTTCCCCTAAATATTCATGACGATAGCTTTTCAGATGTCTTTTTTTCATATACTCCGCTTCCCAAAAAAACTGTTCTCCCAACCATTTTTTTGGCATCGTCAAATAGGTACTGTGATGTATCAAAGTATCTTCTCTTTTTTCTCTCACCACTTCATTAACCCAACTGTTGTGACTTTTTGGTGGATTAAACGAATAAAATACAACAAAATCTTCGCCGCCCCGCATCAAACTTTGATTGATATTGCGTATTTCCTGCATTCCCCCAAACTCGTCTACTTCTTCATACCAGATATATTTTGGGTATCCATCACGAAATTTTGTAGACTTCATTTTTCTAGGATTATCTGCCCCTTTGAATACAATTTTCTGTCCTGTTTTTTTGTATATCAGTTCCAACGGTTCCAATTTGCTTTCCCACTGTGCAGAAACGCCCAAGCTTTGTATCGCCCATAACAACTGTTCCATCACGCTACTACGCAAATTTTTTGCCACTTTTCGCAACACCACAGCATGTGTATTTTGATTTGTCATAATGCCCAATATAATTTCCAATGATATAAACGAAGATTTTCCACTACCTCTACCGCCCTTGCACCAATAATGAGTATGTCTTTGTTCCAAAATATCTCTGTGTAAATCATAAAATGCTTTTCCCATAATTTTGGAAAGTTCTACTTTTTGTTTCATTTCATTTCGCCCTTTCCAATATCATCCACAATCATCACACCACCATCTTCTTGCGGTATCAAAACACTTCTTTGTTTTGTCAACAATTCTGCGGCTTTCATTCTGGTTTTCATATCTTCTGCACCATTTTCACCACGCATTGTTTTTTGCAAAAACTCCAATATTTCATCATCAGCAGATACTTCTGTTTTTTGTAAAACTGCTTGTATATGTTCTCTTTGCAACAACACATTCCCATATCCTCTGCGTTGGTATCCTGCCATATCGGCAGCATCTTCTGCGGAAAATCCATCTTTATGATATTTACAAAACAACGCCTCCTTTTTGGATAACTTTTTCACTTCCTCCCCTCCTTTGTGACACATTTTGTTTTTTCTTACACCTCCTTACGAACCATATCATGCATCATGAAAACTCTCATTTCGTCCCAACATATTTTGTTAATGTTTTTCACACTTTTTGCAAATATTTTTCCTATTTTTTTCTGCCAAAACCTGCAATATTTTATCATGTATCCGAAAACAAGTAGAACGTCCCATATGTAATTTCAAAGCAATATAATCATATCCATACCCTTTTTCATACCGCAAATGCAAAAACTCCTGTTCCTCTACAGACAATGTAGAAATCAAATGGTCTATTGCATTTTTTTCTGCCATACGCAACACAATTTCTTGTTGCAAATATTCCATATTGATTTCATACCCTTTGAGAATATGGTTCATATGTGATGGATATTCTTTCAAATCCTGTTCTATTTGTTGTGCATCTGCCTTTAAACGCATCAATTTTTTCATTTGTTCTTGTTGCTTACCACAAAAAGCCAATGTTGTCCCCCAATCCATCAATTTTCTTTTCATTTT
>JAHHTV010000272.1 GCA_020024395.1 Anaerotignum sp.
TTTCTTTGTAATACCAGCATATACTCAGCCCTCCTTCAAAAAATTCTGAAATTGATACTTAAAAGAATACTGAGTATCGTCCAATATTACCTGTATCCCCTTTTGGGTTTCAGGGTTGACAACAATGGGAGAACGCAGATTTACAGTACTCTCTTGCAAATTGGGTTGTATTACACAAATATTATAAAAAAGCAACTCATTGATATCTGTTGCACCAATTTTCTTCATATCCTCATCACACGGTACAGGTGCATAGTCAGATAAAAATGCAAACGGGTTCATCAGTGTAAACGCCAAATCACTATCTTCTATATTTTGCAAACAAAGTATATTGCCACTTTCATTATCAAAACGTATCAAAATAAAATGTTTTGCTTCTTCAAAACCAAACAGCCCATTTTCAAAATAAATTTGCTCTTCTTCTGTATAAGGCAATCTCCCAAAATACTTGGTTTCCATTTCCATATTCGTTGTCACTCCATCCTTGTGTCATTTTATTAAGCTTTCACATCCAGTGGTTCATAATCAGGGTCTGCGCTTGCTGGCACATAAATTGGACCACCAACATATTCGATTTTTACATCTGGATATTGTGTGATAGTCATTTCAATATTGCCAGGTATAAATTCAAAATCACCCTTCATAACACGCCAGTCAAAATTCAATCTGTCCATTTGATAGTCAATTGTGATATCTGGTTCAGACCAATCCAACTGTGCTTTTGTTGTTGGTAAGAAACCAATATTTGCTTCTTTAGGAGAAAAATATTTATCTGTATTTGACGCAATAATATTTCCCAAAACATCATCACCTATCTTCGCTTTCAATAACATATGCCCTTGTTGTGCCATAGTTGCTGTTGCTTCATATGCAGCGCTTTTACCAGCTTGTGCATATTGTTTTACACTATTGATTACCGTTGGTGTAATAGAATTTCTTGCTTCAAATGTATCAATGTTCACACGAATCGGACTGCTTTTGATTGTCATTTTCCCGTTATTTCTGGAAATTTGCACATCTGCTGTCCCATTATTATATTCTAAACGTGCCTTATTGATTTTCATTTCAAATGCAATAGGCACATTTGTAATTTTTAGTAATTGTTCCATAATCTACTAACCCCCTTTTTACTTGTTCCATATATTATCGCATAAAGTCAATAAATGATTGTGACAATACACTTTGCCCTATTTTTAATGCTGCATTATATGCATATTGTTGATATACATAACTTGAAATTGCACCAGGCATATCTACATCTTCCACACCAATAATCTGTTTATTCAGACTATCTTTTGTACTGGTTAATTTTGTTTTTGTATTTTCCAAAAATTCGCACTTTGTTCCCAAATCTGCCACAAAATCTGCTGTATAATTTTTACACTCAATGAATTTGTCTGTCATTTTACCAAATTCATGTGTATCTAATGTTTCTTGTTCCAAAGCAGTTGCCATTTTTCCCAACAATACCACAACGTTATTTGGTTGCCCGCTTTCATCTGAACCATATCCCAAAACATTCAAACCAGATACTGCTGTATCAAATGCAGAAGAGTTATTCACACCATCTGTTTCTATACCAAAGCCAAAATCCACAAACATTTGTTCCCCAGCCATTGCTTTTAATTTATCCATCGTTGGTTGATAATCTGGATTATCTATCATTTCTTGGTTGGTTGGTCCAGCTGGAAGATTTGGATTAAAAGCTGGATTTTTTATCTGTCTTGGTGGATTAACATCTACACCTCTAAATGTCAATTTTCCATCTGTTTCCAATTTGAAAGGTGCTTCATCTATTTTTGCACCACCAAATAAAGATCTATCTGCATATTTACCATTCATCGCTAATACAATCGTTTCTTGCATACCACGCAATGTTTTTGCATATGTTTTTCTTGTTTCATCACTGGTTGCACCATTGATAGCTCTCAATACATCTTCTGTCACTTGCTCAGACAAAACACTACTAACTTGCAATGCTGCTTCTGAAACATTGTCAAATAAAGATTGTGTATTTTCTACATTTTCCAACTGTTGTGTTG
>JAHHTV010000273.1 GCA_020024395.1 Anaerotignum sp.
ATATTTTCATTGATTTCTTGTAACAATTCTTCTTCCACGGAAGTATCCATGGCAACTGCCCGCAGTGCTGCCAAACTTCGTGCCACTTCTGCCGCATATTGAATGACTGCTGGACGAATTTGTTTTGATGCAATATCAATCATTGTTTTTGCTTCTATGTTAATTTGTTTGATATATGCTTCATAATTGATTTCTGCTCTTGACTGTAATTCCAATCTGTTCAACACATGATGGCGTTCAAACAAACGAATGGCTTTGTCTGTCAGCAATGCCGGAATGGCATCTACGGTATTTTCAATATTTTCTAGACCTCTGCGTTCTGCCTCTTTTACCCATTCTTCTGAATACCCATTGCCATCAAACAGTATTCTTTTATGTGCAATATAAGTTTCCCTGATTAAATCATGTACTGCTGTGTGGAAATCATCTACTTTTTCCAAACGGTCTGCAAATTCTTCCAATACATCAGCCACAATGGTATTGAGTACAAAATTTGGCCCAGATATAGAACCAGAAGAAGGTGGCATACGGAATTCAAATTTATTTCCTGTAAATGCAAAAGGAGATGTTCTATTTCTATCTGTTGCATCTCTTTTTAAGTCAGGCAATGTATTCACACCTACACGCATACGTCCGCCTTGTATACTGCTTGTTGCTTCACCATGCTCAATTTGGGCAAAAATGTCCAAAAGCTGGTCACCCAAAAATATAGATATAATGGCTGGCGGTGCTTCTTGTGCCCCCAATCTGTGGTCATTGCCAGGGTTTGCTGCTGCCAAACGCAAAATATCTGCATATTTGTCAACACCTTTGATAATAGCAGTCAAAAATATCAAAAATTGGGCATTTTCATGTGGTGTTTTTCCGGGGTCAAGCAAATTTTGTCCATCATCTGTACTCAAAGACCAGTTATTATGTTTTCCACTACCATTGACACCTTGAAACGGTTTTTCATGCAACAAACAAGCCAAACCATGATGGCTTGCAATTCTTTTCATTGCCTCCATAATCAACTGATTGTGGTCTGTGGCTCTATTTGCATCTGCATAAATGGGTGCTAGTTCATGTTGTGCAGGTGCTACTTCATTATGCTGTGTTTTTGCAGAAACACCCAATTTCCAAAGTTCCACATTCAATTCATGCATAAAACAAGCAACTCTCTCTTTGATACTACCAAAATAATGGTCATCTAATTCCTGCCCTTTTGGTGGTGCTGCACCAAACAATGTTCTGCCTGTAAATATCAAATCTTTTCTTTGTTTATACAATTCTCTATCTATCAAGAAATATTCCTGTTCTGCACCAGAACAGACAGTAATTTTTTTTGTTGTGGTATTTCCAAATAACCGCAATATACGCATCGCTTGTGTTCCCACAGCCTCCATAGAACGCAACAATGGTGTTTTTTTATCCAGTGCTTCCCCTGTATAAGAACAAAATGCAGTTGGAATATACAATGTCACACCGCCTGCATCTTCTCTCAAAAATGCTGGAGAAGTACAGTCCCAAGCAGTATATCCTCTTGCTTCAAACGTTGCACGTAAACCGCCAGAAGGAAAAGAAGAAGCATCTGACTCACCTTTTATCAACTCTTTTCCAGAAAATTCCATAATTGCTTTTCCATGTGTAGGTGGTGCCAAAAAAGAATCATGTTTTTCTGCTGTAATGCCTGTCATTGGTTGGAACCAATGGGTGTAATGTGTTGCACCTCTTTCAATCGCCCAATCTTTCATGGCATTTGCAATAATATCAGCAATAGAGGAATTCAATGTTTCTCCTCTTTCAATGGTGTTTTTCAATTCTTGGTATACATATTTTGGCAAATGTTCTCGCATCATTGCATCATCAAATACATTCATACCAAAGATTTCAGGAATGGATATTTTTTCATTCATACGCTTGGTCCTCTCTTATCTGCACAATCATACTAATTTTTTGAAAAAAGATAGTTTCATTATACAAATCCATGTTTTATTTTGCAATCATTTTGAAAGTAACATCATAAAAATAGCGTTTCGGTGATATTTTTTTATGACACATC
>JAHHTV010000274.1 GCA_020024395.1 Anaerotignum sp.
GTGATACTGGGTATTATATTTTATGGATACTATGGTTTTTGTTCCATGGTAAAGTCACATCAGAAATTTTTTGTTTTGGGTTGTTGATTTGTAACAGTGTATATTGGTTTATGTGTCATTATATGGAATATGATGCAAAAAAAGATGGGAAATTGATTTTCAAATTACCATTGTACATAAAATATGGCTGTGTGTTGGTTTTTGAAGTGATAAAATCAAATCTGGCAGTGATGAAAATTATATTATCACCCAGCTTGGAAGCAGAACCTGGTTTTGTTTCTTTTGAAACAGATTTGAAAACAGAAGTGGCAAGGGTCACATTGGCAAACAGTATGACATTGACACCTGGCACATATACCGTTGCTTTAGAAGAAAATAAATATATGGTACACGCTTTGGATATGGCGTTTACAGAAAATATAGCAGAATCTGTATTTGTCAAACAGTTAAGACGTTTGGAGGATAAAGCATGATACAGTGGGTCAAAAGCGGTATTGAAATTTGTATGATTATATTGGGGATTGGTACTTTTTTGGCATTTTTGCGTGCCATTCAAGGCCCTAGATTTACAGATCGTATTGTGGCAATGAATATGATTGGTACAATGGTAACAACAATCATTTGTTTGTTATCGGTATATTTTCAAGAAGCAATGTTGATAGATGTTGCTTTGGTGTATGGTTTGTTGAGTTTTTTGGCTGTGGTTATCATTTCCCATGTGGTAACACTACACCACAAAGGCAGAGAATTGTATTTGAAACAAAAGGGGGAACAAAAAAAATGAAAGAAATATTGGGTATGATATTTATTTTTATGGGGATTGTTGTTTTTTTGATTTCGCTTTTGGGATTTTATCGCTTAAAGTATGTAATGAACCGTATGCACGCTGCTGCAATGGGGGATACATTGGGATTTGGTCTTGTGGTGTTGGGGGCGATGTTTTTTTCTGAAAATGCTTTTCAGGTTGGGAAATATATATTGGTGGTATTGTTTTTCTGGCTTTCCAGCCCCATTGCATCATATATGATTGGGAAAGTGGAAATGTTGACAAACAAAGACTATGACGAAAGGGTGCATGGCAAATGAATATGACAGTTAGTACAATCATACAGTTATTGTTGGTGGTATTTTTGATTATCAGTGCCATAGGGGTTTCTGTGGTAAAAAACTTGTTTATTGCCGTTATCATATTTATGGGATATAGCTCCATTATGGCAATTATATGGGTATTTTTACAATCACCAGACTTGGCAATTACAGAAGCAGCCGTTGGTGCAGGGGTAAACAGCGTTTTATTTTTCCTCACGCTGAAAAAAGTACACGCATTAAAAGGAACAAGGGAAGGCTAATGCGGAAAGAACAAACAGTTTGGCAAAAATTGAAAGCATGGGTAGATGGTGAGGAAACATTACTGCATGCGGATGAGTATATTGCCAAAAGAGGGCGTAAAAAACCAAGACCTAAACGAAAAAGTCTGAATTTTGAAGAATTGAAAGCAAATAAAACAATATATGGTTTTTTGTGTGTGTTGATTGCCTCTGTGTTTATTGCAATTATGCTGCTTGTGGTGACACAGCTTCCCACATTTGGCGACCCACAAGACCCTGCAAACAATGAAGTGATGGAACGATATTTAGAAAAAGGCATTGAAGAAACAGGTGCTATCAACTTTGTGGCAGGTATGATATTGGATTATCGTGCATTTGATACATTTGGGGAAGCCAATGTATTGTTTTTGGCAGTCATAGGCGTGTTGCTTTTGCTGCAAAAAGATGAGAAAAATAGAAACGAAGCGGAAGAAAAAGAAATTGCAGAAGATGAATTTTTAGACCATTCCGATTACAAATCCATATTGACAGTGGGGGCAAAAGTGCTGACACCCATGATTATATTATATGGTGTTTATGTGATATTAAATGGGCATCTTTCTCCTGGTGGCGGATTTTCAGGGGGTTCTATCATTGGTGCAGGTTTGATATTGTATGCAGCAGCATATGGTGTGGATAAAATGCGTCTGTTTTTGACATTTCGGCG
>JAHHTV010000275.1 GCA_020024395.1 Anaerotignum sp.
CTTCTTCCAATATTTTTTTAGACAATTCGTCTGGATATTCTCCTCTATGCACAATTCTTGTAATCCCTGCATTGATGAGCATTTTTGCACAAATCACACAAGGCTGCAATGTAATATAAATTGTGCCACCATCTGTGGAAATCCCCAATTTTGCTGCTTGAATGATGGCATTTTGTTCTGCGTGCAATGCCCTACAAAGCTCATGACGTTCTCCAGATGGAATACCCAATTTTGTCCGTTCACAGCCCCCCATATCTGTACAATGCATCAATCCTGCTGGTGCACCATTATATCCTGTTGTAATGATACGATTATCTTTTACAATCACAGCCCCAACCTGCCTTCTCAAACAGGTGGCACGTGTTTTTACAATTTCTGCAATTTCCATAAAATATTCGTCCCAACTTGCTCTCATAACCATAAATCCTTTCTGATTGATATTCTTTCCTGTTATAGCACAAATGTTCCCAATTTGTCAAAAGAATTTTTCCATAAAAAAACACAATAAAAGAGAATACCTTGATTTTTCAAAGTATTCTCCTTTTTGCAATTTTGTAAAACAATTTTGTTATGCCATATGCTGTTTATTGGCTTTTTTCATCAGATAATCAAATTCATTTTCTTTGCTTCAAATTCCAATTCTTCTCTGAATTGTGGTGCTGCCAACGAAATGAGCAGTTTTGCTCTTTGGCTTGCTGTCTGTCCTTTCAGACGTACAATGCCGTTTTCTGTTACCAAGAAATCCACTTCATTTCTAGGTGTTGTCACAATAGAACCTGGTGTCAAAATAGGTTTGATTTTGGAAATTGTACCACCTTTTGTTGTGGAAAGCATTGCAATAAAGCCTTTACCACCTTTTGACATATTGGCACCTCTTACAAAGTCCAACTGACCGCCAGAACCGCTGTAATGTTTTGTACCAATACTTTCAGAACATACTTGACCAAACAAGTCCACTTCCACACAAGCGTTTACAGAAACAAAGTTATCATGTTGTGCAATCACGCTAGGGTTGTTGATATAGCTTACAGGATACATTTCAAATGCTGGGTTATCATCCATAAAGTCATACATTTTTTTGGTACCCCAAGCCAATGTTGCAACAGTTTTGCCAACATGGATAGGTTTTTTCATATTGGTAACCGCACCACATTCGAGCAAGTCCACCATACTGTCTGTAAACATTTCTGTATGCAGACCCAAATCTTTTTTATCTTTCAACAATACGCCTACTGCATTTGGGATACCACCGATACCCAGCTGCAATGTTGCACCATCGCAAACTTCATCTGCAATCATTTGACCGATTTTTCTATCATCATCAGACAAAGGAGGGTTGTTTAATACCAACAAAGGTCTGGAAGATTCACACAATGCAGTTACTTGGGAAATATGAATTAAGCAATCCCCCATAACACGAGGCATCTGGTCGTTGACATCCAACAAAATGATAGATGCTTTGTTACGCATAGCCACAACTTCTGCACCTGCCATAGGGCAACTGAAATAACCATGTTTGTCCATGGGAGAAACTTCTGCATAAAATACGTCGAGTTTTGGCTGTACATCTGTCCAATAACCAGGGATTGTGCTGTAATTACAAGGAATATATGTATGGATACCTTCTTGCACAACTTTTCTACCAGGGCCACCAGTAAACCAAGAAACATAGTCATATTTGCCTTTCAATGCAGGGTCTAAGAAAGGGCCGCCTTTTACAGACAATGTTGCATGATGCACAACGCCTGTCAATTCGCCTTTTCTTGCTCTTTCGCCAACCGCTTCCACAATAGCAGTAGGTTCTTCCAAACCAGTAGGGCAAGCACAAACATCACCGGATTTTACATACATTGCCACTTCCGCAGGAGATTTACATTTTGCTTGATACATTTCCTGAAATTTGTTCATATTCAATCACCTTTCTTTTATTTTTCACAAGAAGAATCGCATATTGAAGTCAAATTTTAGTATAAATTTGGTATGAATTGTTAAAATTGAATACAATATACGATATATTAT
>JAHHTV010000276.1 GCA_020024395.1 Anaerotignum sp.
ATAATCATCTGCCCCCAAATCAAGTGCCGTGACTTTGTCGGCTTCTTCTGTTCTGGCAGATACTACAACAATGGGAACATTTGACCATTCTCGTATTTTTTTCAATATATCTAAACCATCAATATCAGGTAAGCCCAAATCCAACAATGTCACATCTGGACAGTGTGATGGCAACATAGACAGTGCTTCATTACCAGAGCGTGCTATGACAACATTATAATCATTTGCTTTTAATGTGGTGGCAATAAAATTGCTGATTGCTTCTTCATCTTCTACCACCAATATTTTTAATTTTCCTGACATATTTTTTTAAGCTCCTTTCATGGGCAATATAAACGTAAAACTTGCACCACCGTTTTCATTGTTTTTTGCATGAATTTCACCGCCATGTGCGGTGATGATAGATTTACATATGGGCAATCCGATACCAAGTCCACGAGAGGAGTCGGAGGATTTGCTGCTGTTTGTGGTACCATCAAAAATATGAGGCAATCGTTCGGCTTCTATGCCGATGCCCTGGTCTAAAACAGAAAAATAAACACGGTTCCATAAATATTTGATGGTAACATAAATGGGCTTTGTTGAGCCAGAATGTCGAATGGCATTTTCCATCAAATTGATAAGCACTTGCTCAATCAACATGGCGTCCATAGGTACCAAAAGCAATTCATCTGGTACACGTACACGAATATCAACACCAGAAAAGCGTTTTTGTATTTTGCCCACTGATTCTGCAACAATTTCTTCCACCACTTCTTCTTGTTTTTTTAATTTGGCACCTTCGCCGCTAATTTTTGTGACAGAAAGCAAATTTTCTACCATTTGTATGAGCCATTGTGCGTCATGGTGAATGTCTGAAAGTAAACGTTGGCTTTCTTCTTGATGCAACAATTCTTTGTTTTCAATCAAAGTGGCAGTAGAACCCAAAATACAAGTCAATGGAGTACGCAAATCATGTGATATGGCACGCAAAAGATTGCTTCGCATTTTTTCTTTTTCTTTTTCCAATAATATTTTTTGTGACTCGTCTACAATTTCTTGACGGTCTAATGCAATGATGGTTTGTGTTGCCATCAAATTTGCAAATTGTATGATATTTGGGTTAATATAGCTTTTTTTTTCAAATAATAGACCCAGTACACCATACACTTTGTCTGATTTGGAAAATGGAATATATGTGCCAAGACAGTTTTGTGAAGCCTGTGTACAGCCAACGCCAGTTGCTTTATCATTTTGAAATGCTTGTTCTGCAACTTGTTTTTCGAGTACACTTTCTAATATGAGTTCATCTTTTTCGGTAATATATTTTTTGACTGTTTTATCAGGATGCAAAGGAGAACCCATATACAGCACAATACTGCATGGATTGGCAGCATATATACTATCAACCGTGATTTGTAATATTTCGTCCATATTGTTTGCACGCAAAAGCTGACGACCCATAGAATTTAATGTTTCGGATTGTTTTTCTCGTATGGAAGATAATAATGCAGCTTTTTTTACTTTTGCTGTCAAGGCACTGGTGAGTGTAGACATGAAAAGTAATATCGCAAATGTAATAGGATATCCTGTCATAGTAAAGTTTAGTGCAAAGTATGGAAATGTAAAGAAAAAGTTGACACCAATAACGCCAAAAATAGAGGCAAGAATTCCCCAAAAATATCCACAAGTGATAGAAGATGTGATTGCAACAGCCAACATATATACACCAAATATATTGTCTTTTATGACTTCGGCTTCTTGTAAACAAAGTGCCAATGTTGTGGCAACCAAGAAAACAAGTATGGTTTTGAATAAATCATATAATATGAATGTAAATTGTCGTTCGATATTTTTGAAATGCCGTTTCATATATAACCCTCTTTAATACATTGGATATGCTTTTTCAAATTTCATTATACACAGAATTGCAATAAAAAGAAAGATGATTATGAGAAAGTAACATAAATTTTATACAAAAAACAAAAGATTGTCAAAAATCGATACACTAACATTGAAAATTGGTATGTAGT
>JAHHTV010000277.1 GCA_020024395.1 Anaerotignum sp.
AAGGAGGTATCGATTTGGATTTTGGAACAATTCCGTTTATGATATGGTTTTTACCGCTTTTTTTATGCATTTATTTTGCAGTACATCCATATTATGGAAAAGTAACAGTTTTGATATTTGGTAGTATTTTCTTTTATGGAATTTCTTATATAGAATGGTTGCCAGTGTTGTTGGTTTTGACGATATTGGCGATATGGGGTGCATTTTGTGTACGAAAATGGGGTAAGCCATCTTTGACATTATGGGTGAGTGTATTTGTTGGTATTTTGATTTGGAATAAACTTTCCAGTCATTTGATGCCTGGGATTAGTTTTTTTGTTTTTACAGCAATATCTTTATTGTTTGATTGTTATCGAAAACGGGTGTATGGAAAAGGTATATTAGATATGATGGCATATCTGTTGTTTTTTCCAAAACTGTTATCGGGGCCGATTGCAAGAATGGAAGATATGGAAATACGCAGTATACAAATTTTGGGCGAAAAACCAACCAATAATGTATGGGGAAACTTGGAAAGCGGCATTGTGTGTTTTATCATTGGCTTAGGTTATAAAGTGCTTTTGGCAAATCAATTAGCTGGGCTATGGTATCAGGTGCAAACGATTGGTTTTGAGAGCATATCAACGCCTTTGGCTTGGCTTGGTTTGGCAGGATACAGCTTACAGTTATATTTTGACTTTCAAGGATATTCTTTGATGGCGATTGGTATTGCAAAAATGCTTGGGTATACATTGCCTGAAAACTTTGACAGTCCCTATCTTTCCAAAAGTGTATCGGAATTTTATCGCAGATGGCATATGACACTGGGGAGCTGGTTTCGGGATTATATTTATATCCCTTTGGGTGGAAGCAAAAATGGTTTGTTGCATACCATATGCAATTTGACAATCGTTTGGCTTTTGACAGCTGTGTGGCATGGCATGCACTTAAATTTTATATTATGGGGATTGTATTTGTTATTCTGGATTATATTGGAGAAAATGGGGTTGCGACGTATTTTAGAACGTTTTCCTTTGTTGGGACATGGATACATATTATTGGTTATTCCACTGTCATGGGTGTTTTTTTCATTGACAAATTTTTCGGATATTTGGCAATGTTTACTCAGACTGTTTGGGCAAAAGGGGCTACAGGTTGCCGCAGGAGATTATATCAAATATGGTAGTATGTATGCACCATTTTTATTGGCAGGGATATTTTTTGCATTTCCATATGGAGAACGTTGGTTACGGACAAACTATAAAAAAGGGATTTGTGTACTGTTATTGCTTGTGATATTTTGGGTTTCTATTTATGAATTGGCGATGGGGTTGGAAAATCCATTTATGTATTTTCGTTTTTGAGGTGATGATAAATGAAAAAAAGCAAATATCCTATATTATTACCATTATTTTTATCTATGGTTTGTGTGGAAGTTTATGGGCAATCTATCAAATTAGAAAGCACTTCTACCAAACCAGACATCATCAAACCGGGAGTTGTGTATGCGTGTCAAAAGGTGGAAGATTTGCGTGATGGTATAACAGAAGATTTGCCAGCATGGCAATTCATTGTGCATACAGATGCAGCAAATATGGCAGAAGAACCAGAACACAAATTCCAAACTGTTGACAAAAGTTATTTTGATGATGCGGTATTCATTGGGGATTCTCGTATGGTGGGTATGTCGGATTATTCTGGTTTAGACCAGTCTACATATTATGCAGAAGTTGGTTTGACAATTTATTCTTTGTTTGACAAACCAGTTGCAAAATTATCAAATGGCAGTATGGGAACGATTGAACAAGCACTCCAAGAAAAACAATTTGGAAAAGTGTATTTGATGGTGGGTATCAATGAGCTGGGTACTGGCACACAGGAGCGTTTTTTACAAGCATATCGTGCAGCAGTAGAACGGATACAGAGCCTCCAACCAAATGCCGTGATATTTGTGCAAGGCATTATGTATGTTACAGAGGAACGTTCACAAAATGATGCATA
>JAHHTV010000278.1 GCA_020024395.1 Anaerotignum sp.
TATGTTGACAAGCAAACAAAGAGCTTTTTTGCGTTCTCAAGCAAATGGTATCCCTGCCATTTTTCAGGTGGGCAAAAATGGTGTAACGCCAGAATTGAGAGATACTGTGCATAATGCACTGGAAGTAAGAGAATTGGTAAAGGTAAGTGTATTGGATAACAATATGTTAGGGGCTTGGGAAGCGGCAGAAATGTTGGCAAGCAGAACAGGTGCAGAAATTGTGCAGGTGATTGGAAATAAATTTGTATTATATCGCCAGTCTAAAAAGCCTGTGATTGAATTGCCTCGTGCCAAAAAATAAAAGGCGGGAAAGAGAAAATGAGAAATGAAATTGCTGATTTCAAAAATTGTGAAAGCATTGCGGTAATGGGTGGCACATTTGACCCGATACATTATGGGCATTTGGTGACGGCAGAAGCGGTAAGACACCGTTTTCATATAGATAAAGTGATATTTATTCCCACAGGACGACCTGCACACAAAACAAATAAAAAAGTAACACACAATGAACATAGATATTTGATGACAGTATTGGCAACCATGCGAAATGAAAATTTTGATGTTTCTCGTATTGAAATTGACCGCCCTGGTTTGACATATACCATTGATACCATAGAACAGTTGAAACAATATTGCCGCCCAGATGTGCGGTTGTATTTTATTACAGGGGCGGATGCCATTCATCAAATTATGACATGGAAAGATTCTGAACGTTTGCTGTCATTATGCGATTTTGTGGCAGTGACAAGACCAGGATATCAAAAAAATGAATTGTTTGCAGAAATTGATGCACTGCGTAAAAAATATGTCAGCCATATACATTATATGGAAGTGCCTGCACTGGCAATTTCATCATCAGATATTCGCAGTCGTGCAGAAAGAGGTATGCCAATCAAATATTTGTTGCCGCAAGAAGTGGAAGATTATATACACAAATTTGGGCTATATCAGAAAAAAGAAATGGACGAGGTGAAGTTTATGCTTTCTGTGGAAATGATGCAAGAAAAATTACAATCAGCTTTATCTGTCAAACGTTATATTCACACAATGGGTGTTTCACAAGAAGCTGTGAAATTGGCAGAAATATATGGTACACCTGCCGATTGTGAAAAAGCAAAAGTGGCAGGGTTGTTACATGATTGTGCAAAAGATTATCCGCCAAATTTGCGAGAACGCTTTTGCAAAGAATATAAAATCAAAACAGATGAGATTATGCAAAAACAACCTGATTTGATACATCCGTTTTTGGGGGCAGAAGTGGCAAAAAGAGAATATCAAATACAAGATGAAGAAATATTAAATGCCATTCGTTATCATACAACAGGGCGTGCCAATATGACATTATTAGAAAAAATTGTATTTATTGCAGATTATATTGAGCCACACAGAGAAAAATTTGAAGGCTTGGAAGAAGCCAGAAGATTGGCATATTTGGATTTGGATATGGCAATCAAAGAAATATTGGAACAAACCATTGCTTTTGTCAAAAAAAGAAATAGATTGTTACATCCATTGTCATTGGAGGCTTTGGATTATTATCAGACAAAAAATATGAAAGAAGAATATTAGGAGGGGTTTTATGGACGCATTAGAAGCAGCAAAAATTGCAGAAGCAGCATTAGATGATAAATTGGGACAAGATATTCAAGTACTAGACTTGAAAGGCTTGTCAAATGTGGCAGATTGCTTTGTGATTGCAAGCGGAAACAATGTCAATCACTTGCGTGCAATGGCAGATGAGGTGGAACAAAAATTGTTTCAAGCAGGTGTGAAAATGCACCATTCTGAAGGGTATAGCACAGGTACTTGGATATTGTTGGATTTTGGCAATTTGTTGATACATTTGTTCAATAAAGAAGAACGTGAATTTTACGGTTTGGAACACGTTTGGGGCGATGCAAAATCTGTGTAATGATGACGCAAAATAAAAAAGTGTTTGCATGAAAAAATAAAAG
>JAHHTV010000279.1 GCA_020024395.1 Anaerotignum sp.
GATTAAAACCCAATTTATCTTCCATAATGATACCATCAATACCTTCGTCATTTGTTTTGGTTGTTGTTTTTCCTGCATCTGCAAAAGCCCCATATCCCATTTTTAACAAAAGGTCAATAACCATTTTTTCAAAAGCAGTTGGCGACAACCCCATCACTTCATGCAGCAAATCATCTGCCAAATGTGCATGAATTTTTTGATACGCATTTTCCAAAATATCATCTGGTGTTTCTTCCGATAACACAGGTGATATAACATCTTGCTTTTGGGATTGCTTTTTGTTCACAAATTCTTGAAAACTCTTATAATTTAATAAATATGTATTATTTATTTCGATTGTTTCATCTTGTAAGGCAGTCAATCCTTCTTTTGTAATCGAAACCATACCTCTTTTTGAATTTTCAACCAAACCCGCTTTTTTCAAATAGGTACAAGTCCAATTGACACGACTTACAAAAATGGTTTGTGTACCACTTTGTAACAATTCCGAAAGCTCTGTTTCTGTTAATTGCAATTTTTTTGCAATATTTTCTCTTATTTCTTTCATAGAATGTGTTTGTCTATCTTGTAAGCATTCTAAAAACACATGATACATCTCATTATACTTTGGAATTGGCATAACATCCTCCTATTATAAATCATTTTTATTCTATTCTATATCACAATGCCCATATTGACCAGCCTCAAATAAAAAACACCCCATTTTTATAAAATAAGGTGTTTTGTATCACTTAATCATACATCTTTATATATGCATCTCTTTCTGCCCCAACTGAAACATATTTGATACGGCAACCAACCGCTTTTTCCAAATACGCAATATATGATAACGCTGCTTTTGGCAAGTCTTCTTTTTTACGACAATGGCGAATATCACAATGCCAACCTTCTACCATTTCTATCACAGGTTTTGCTCGTTGCAATACTGCTGTATGTGGGAATACATCAATCTGTTTTCCATCCAGTTCATATTTTGTACAAATAGGAAGTTCTTCCAAATAAGACAATACATCCATTTTTGTCAATGCAATTTCCGAGCAACCCTGCACACAAATACCATATCTTGATGCTACAACATCAAAAGGGCCTACTCGACGTGGACGACCAGTTGCCGCACCATATTCGCCACCTGCTTCTCTCAATGCTTCTGCTTCTTCTCCAAACAATTCACAAGTAAACGGGCCTTCTCCTACACAACTGGAATACGCTTTCATAATTCCAATCACTTGATTTAACTGCAAATTCGGCACACCTGCCCCAATGGGTGCATATGCAGCAATGGTCGGCGAAGAAGAAGTGAATGGATAAATACCAAAATCAATATCACGCAATGCCCCTAACTGTGCTTCAAACATGATTTTTTTTCCTTCTGCTTTTGCTTTGTTTAAGTATAATCCTGTATCTGTGATATAATCTCGAAATTCTGCTGCATATTTGTCCAACCAAGCCAACATTTCTTCATAAGATACCGCAGATGCACCATATACTTTTTCTATCACAATATTTTTATATGCCAACAGGTTTTTCAAATTTTGACGATACACTTCAGGATACAACAAATCTCCCATACGAATGGCTTTTTTCATATATTTATCACCATAAACAGGAGAAATTCCACGACGTGTGGAGCCATATTTTGCATCACCCAAACGGTCTTCTTCTAAACAATCTAGCATACGATGATATGGCATACAAATGACAGCTTTGTCACTGATTTTCAAATTTTCTGGTGTAATTTTGACACCTGCATTTTGCAAACGTGTCATTTCTCCATGCAAATGCTCCAAATCAATCACCATACCATTACCCATGATATTCACAACATTTTCACGCAATATACCAGATGGTAACAAATTTAATACAAATTTTCCCAAATGATTGATAACTGTATGTCCTGCATTATTTCCACCTTGATAACGACAAACAATGTCATATTCCTGAGAAAGC
>JAHHTV010000028.1 GCA_020024395.1 Anaerotignum sp.
AGCAACAAAAGTGCTAGTAAAAAATAAAGCAATCGAAGAAAAATATAATCATTAAACCATTACAGATTTTTTTAGGAGGAAATAAAAATGTTAAATATTACAAGAACAGAACAATTATATGAAGGAAAAGCAAAAAAAGTATATGCAACAACAGATGAGAATTGTTGTATTGTTTCTTATAAAGATGATGCAACTGCATTCAATGGTTTGAAAAAAGGAACCATTATGGGCAAAGGTGCTATCAATAACCGTGTGACAAATTATTTGATGCAGTTGTTAGAAAAAAATGGTATTCCTACCCATTTTGTAGAAGAAATCAACGACAGAGAAACTATCGTGAAAAAAGTTTCTATCGTTCCTTTGGAAGTGATTGTAAGAAATATCGCTGCTGGTTCTTTGGCAAAACGTATTGGCTTAGAAGAAGGCACAAAAATGAAACAAACCGTTCTGGAATTCTGTTATAAAGATGATGATTTGGGCGACCCCATGGTAAATGAATACCATATTTTGGCTATGGAATGGGCAACCAAAGAAGAAATCGAACTGATTAGTAACTATTCTTTCAAAATCAATCAAATTCTCAGCGACTATTTAAAAGAAGTAAATATTGAACTGATTGACTTCAAATTGGAATTTGGTAAAACTGCCGATGGTACAATCGTATTGGCAGATGAAATTTCTCCAGATACTTGCCGTTTCTGGGATACAGTCAGTGGTGAAAAGCTCGACAAAGACAGATTTAGAAGAGATTTGGGCAATGTGGAAGATGCATACCAAGAAGTATTGAAACGTTTGTTGGGCGAATAATTTTCCGAACTGGACAGGAGTGTAAAAGAATGAGAGAAATTCATGAAGAATGTGGCGTATTTGGTATCTACGCAAAAGAAAAAACAAGTGTTGCCTCTACGGTGTATTATGGTTTGTTTGCATTACAGCACAGAGGACAAGAAAGCTGTGGGATTGTAGTTAATGATGATGGTGTGTTCCACTATCATAAAGATGGTGGATTGGTCAATGACGTTTTCACACCAGATGTTATGCAAAAATTGGGCGAAGGCAATATGGCAATCGGTCATGTGCGTTATGGCACAACTGGTGATAATGACAGATTGAATGCACAGCCGATTGTTGTAAACCATGTCAAAGGCAAAATGGCTTTGGCACACAATGGCAATTTGGTAAATTCTTTTGAATTGCGTCAAGAATTGGAATTGGAAGGTTCTATTTTCCATACCACAAGTGATACAGAAGTGATTTCTTACATCATTACAAAAGAAAGATTGAAAGCACCTTCCATTGAAGAAGCAGTCAATCAAGCAATGTATCGTATCAAGGGGGCGTATTCTTTGGTTGTGATGTCTGCATCAAAAATGATTGCAGCAAGAGACCCATTTGGTTTCCACCCCCTATGTTATGGTGTAAAAGAAGATGGCAGCTATGTCATTGCATCTGAAACTTGTGCATTGGACGCAGTAAGTGCTACATTTGTCAGAGATATTCGCCCAGGTGAAATCGTGGTATTTGATGGCGATGATATTCGCAGTATCACAGACCACTGTGAAAAAGAAAAACCTGCAATTTGTATTTTTGAATATATTTATTTTTCAAGACCAGATTCTATGGTAGATGGCAAAAGTGTACATGCTGCAAGAGTGAATGCTGGGGCTTGTTTGGCACTGCAAAACCCTGTGCAAGCAGATGTTGTTATTGGTGTACCAGACTCTGGTTTAGATGCGGCGATTGGATATGCGAGACAATCTGGTATTCCCTATGGTATTGGTTTTATCAAAAATAAATATATTGGTAGAACATTCATTGCCCCTGGACAAAAAGCAAGAGAAGATAAAGTGCGTATCAAACTGAATGTGATTTCAGAAACCGTAAAAGGCAAACGTGTGGTATTGGTAGATGACTCCATTGTGCGTGGTACAACCAGTGCAAGAATTGTGAAATTGCTTAGAGATGCAGGTGCAACAGAAGTACATATGTGTTCTGCGGCTCCTCCATTCTTAAATCCTTGTTATTATGGTACAGACATTGACTCCAAAGATGGTTTGATTGCAACAAATCATACCATTGATGAAATTTGTCAAATCATTGGTGCGGATAGTTTGAGTTATTTGAGTTTAGAAAATTTGGGTATGCTCATTGGTGTGAAAAAAGGACAAGGATATTGCTCTGCTTGTTTTGATGGCTGTTATCCAACAGAAGTACCCACACAGGCAAACAAAAACAGATTTGAAGGCAAACTCAGCGAAAGGGGCGCAAAAGAATGAAAAGCCACAGCGAAAGTTATAAAGCGGCAGGCGTAGATATTACAGCAGGCTATAAAGCAGTAGAATTGATGAAAACACATATTGCAAAAACCATGACCGCAGGTGCAATGTCTGATATTGGTGGTTTTGGTGGCTTGTTTGAATTGGATTTGACAGGCATACAAAAACCTGTGCTGGTAAGTGGTACAGATGGTGTTGGTACAAAATTGAAAATGGCATTTTTGATGGACAAACATGATACTGTGGGTATTGATTGTGTGGCAATGTGTGTCAATGACATCATTTGTTGTGGTGCAAAACCATTGTTCTTCTTGGATTATATTGCTGTCGGGAAAAATTTCCCTGAAAAAGTGGCAAGCATTGTTTCTGGTGTTGCAGAAGGTTGTGTGCAGTCTGGTGCTTCTTTGATTGGTGGCGAAACCGCAGAAATGCCGGGTTTTTATCCTGAAGATGAATATGATTTGGCAGGGTTTGCCGTTGGTGTGGTGGACAAAGATAAAATATTAAACAACAAAACCATAAAAGAAGGTGATGTTGTGATTGCATTGCCTTCTAGTGGTGTACATTCTAATGGTTTTTCATTGGTGCGTCGTGTGTTAGATGTAGAAAACGAGGACATCAAAACACCTTTGGCAGAACTAAGTGGCAAATCGATTGGAGAAACATTGCTGGCACCAACAAAAATTTATGTAAAACCAATGCTTGCACTGTTTGAAGAAGTGACTGTGAAAGCGGTTTCCCACATTACAGGCGGCGGTTTTTATGAAAATATTCCAAGAAGTATTCCAAAAGGCTTTGGAGCAAAAATTGAAAAATCTGCACTGCGTATCCCGCCAATATTTGATATGATTGCAAAAAAAGGAAATATCCCAGAAAGAGATATGTTCAATACGTTTAATATGGGTGTGGGTATGAGCGTTGTAGTGGCAAAAGAAGATGCACAAAAAGCATTGGAAATATTGCGTGCAAATGGCGAAGATGCTTATATTATGGGCGAAATCATTGTTTCTGAGGAAGGAGTTGTCGTATGCTGAAAAAAACCAAAATAGCGGTTTTTGTTTCGGGTGGCGGCACAAATTTACAGGCATTGTTGGATGCACAAAAAAGCGGCATATTGCAAAGCGGAGAAATTGCTTTGGTTTTGTCAAGCAATGCAAATGCGTATGCACTGACACGGGCGGCGGAACATTCGGTTCCGTCTGCCGTTGTTGTCAGAAAAGAATTTGCCTCTCAACAAGACTATGAACAACAACTCAAACAAATATTGACCGAATATGATATTGATTTGATTGTATTGGCAGGCTTTATGTCTATATTGAGCGAAAATTTTACAGCAGCATATCCAAAAAGAATATTGAATATTCACCCATCCTTAATTCCTGCGTTTTGTGGAAAAGGGTATTATGGATTGAAAGTGCACGAAGCAGCTTTGGCATATGGTGTGAAAGTGACAGGGGCAACCGTACATTTTGTGAATGAGATTCCCGATGGTGGGGAAATATTGATGCAAAAAGCGGTAGATGTATTACCCAATGATACACCGGAAATATTGCAAAAACGTGTTATGGAACAGGCAGAATGGATATTGCTGCCAAAAGCAACAGAACAAGTGGCAAAAGCATTGCAGAAAGGAATATAAGAAAATGGATATATACAAGATATCTTCTATGGCAGAACAACTGAAACAGAATTCTTATGTGGGTAGAGGGATTGTTATTGGAAAAACACCCGATAATAAAAAATTGGCTGTGGCATATTTTATTATGGGACGCAGCGAAAATAGTAGAAATCGTGTGTTTGTAGAACAATATCAAGATGTTATCATTCATCCTTTTGATATTTCCAAAGTAGAAGACCCTTCTTTGATTATCTATACACCAATCAAAGAATATATATGTGATAAAACTTGTCAACATAATTTGATTGTAACAAATGGTGACCAGACAGATACCATTTATCAATATATCAAAGTTGGTAAAACATTTGAACAAGCACTGGAAACAAGAGAATTTGAACCAGATGCACCCAATTTGACACCTCGTATCAGTGGTATGGTGACATTTACACATGGGGATTTTACTTACAAAATGAGTATATTAAAAAGTGCTGATGCACAAGGTACGGCTTGTAATAGATATACATTTTCCTATACGCCTTTGGCAGGGCTTGGACATTTTATACATACATATGCTTGTAATGAAAACCCATTGCCAACATTCCAAGGAGAACCAAAAAGAATTGCCATTCCCAGTGATATTGATGCATTTACAAATGAAATTTGGGATAACTTGGATGCAGAAAACAAAATCTCTCTGTATGTAAGATATATGGATTTGGCAACAGGCAAAACAGAAAACAGAATGATAAACAAAAATAAATAAGGAGAAAATACCATGCAGACAATGAAAGAAACTTATATTTCCCCTTTTTCTACAAGATATGCCAGCAAAGAAATGCAAGAAATATTTTCTGAACAGTTTAAGTTTCGTACATGGAGAAAACTGTGGATTGCTTTGGCAAAAGCGGAAAAAGCATTGGGTTTGGATATTACAGAGGAACAAATTGCACAGCTTGAAACATACAAAGATGATATCAATTATGAAGTGGCAGAAGCACGTGAAAAAATTGTGCGTCATGATGTGATGAGCCATGTATATGCTTATGGGCAACAATGCCCAAAAGCAGAGCCAATCATTCATTTGGGTGCAACTTCTTGCTATGTAGGGGATAACACAGATGTTATTACCATGAGAGCAGCTTCTGAAATTATACTCAAAAAAGCAGCACAGGTTTTGAAAAATCTTTCTGATTTTGCTTTGCAGTATAAAGATTTGCCTTGTATGGCTTATACCCATTTGCAACCTGCACAGCTGACAACCGTTGGCAAACGTGCAACATTATGGTTGTATGAATTGGCACAAGATGTAGAAGAATTGGAACATCGTTTGGATAAATTGCTTTTGCTTGGTTCCAAAGGTACAACAGGCACACAAGCAAGTTTTATGGAGCTGTTTGAAGGCGATGAAACAAAAGTCAAAAAAATGGAAGAAATGATTGCAAAGGAAATGGGATTTTCTGGTGTGGTGCCTGTTTCTGGTCAAACATATTCCAGAAAAGTAGATGCTTACTTCTTGTCTGTGCTTTCTGGTTTTGCACAAAGTGCATACAAATTCTCAAATGATATGCGTATTTTGCAATCTTTTGAAGAAATGGAAGAACCATTTGAAAAAAATCAAATTGGTTCTTCTGCAATGCCTTACAAACGTAACCCAATGAGAAGTGAACGCATTTCTGCATTGGCAAGATATGTGATTGTAGATGCATTAAACCCTGCATTGACGGCTGGTACACAATGGTTTGAACGTACATTGGATGACTCCGCAAACAAACGTATTTCTGTAGCAGAAGCATTTTTGGCTGTGGATTCCATACTCAATATTTATATCAATGTGACAGGCGGCATTGTGGTGTATGATAAAGTTATTCACAGACGTGTGATGGAAAAATTGCCGTTTATGGCAACAGAAAATATTATGATGAAATCTGTAAAAAAAGGCGGCAACAGACAAGAATTGCATGAAAGATTGCGTACACACTCTCATGCAGCTGCAGCAAAAGTAAAATTGGAAGGCGGTCAAAATGACTTAATCGAACGGATTGCAAATGATGATGCGTTCCCGCTGACATTGGAAGAAATCCATGCAGAATTAGACCCAAAACTGTATATTGGCAGATGTGCTTCACAAGTGGAAGAATTTGTAGAAGATGTGATACAACCAATATTGGCAAAATGGCATGATGGAGAAATTCAAACAGAATTGAAAGTGTGAGCGGAGGAATTTTGACATGAAAGAATTTGAATTGAAATATGGCTGTAACCCCAACCAGAAACCTGCAAAAATATTTATGGCAAATGGAGCAGATTTGCCTATTGAAATTTTGAACGGAAAACCTGGATATATCAATTTTTTAGATGCATTTAACAGCTGGCAGTTGGTAAAAGAATTGAAAGAAGCGTTGGGTATGCCAGCGGCAACTTCTTTCAAACACGTAAGCCCAACATCTGCGGCGGTGGGCGTACCAATGAGCATGGAATTGAAAAAAGCCTGCTTTGTGGATGATATTGAGGGTTTGGACAACTCCCCCATTGCTTTGGCATATGCAAGAGCAAGAGGTACAGACCGTATGTGTTCTTTTGGGGACTGGATTGCACTGAGCGATGTGTGTGATGTAACCACAGCTAATTTAATCAAAAGAGAAGTTTCTGATGGTATCATTGCTCCAGATTATACACCAGAAGCACTGGAAATATTGAAAAGCAAACGCAAAGGCAGCTATAATATTGTAAAAATAGACCCCAATTATGTACCAGAAAAAGCAGAACAAAAACAGGTTTTTGGTATTACATTTGAACAAGGCAGAAATGATTTTCGTATTGACAAAGCACTTTTGCAAAATATTGTGACAGAAAACAAAACGTTGTCTGAAGAAGCAAAAAGAGATTTAATCATTGCATTGATTACATTGAAATATACACAGTCCAATTCTGTTTGCTTTGCAAAAGACGGACAGGCAATCGGTGTGGGGGCTGGACAGCAATCCCGTATACACTGCACAAGATTGGCAGGACAAAAAGCCGATATTTGGCATTTGCGTCAACATGAAAAAGTGTTAAATTTGCCATTTTTATCTACCATTGGCAGACCTGACAGAGATAATACCATTGACATTTATATTTCTGATGATTATGAAGATATTTTGGCAGAGGGTGAATGGCAGAAATATTTCACAGAAAAACCTGCACCTTTTACAAAAGAAGAAAAAAGAGCATATTTGGATAGTGTTTCTGGTGTAGCACTTGGCAGCGATGCATTTTTCCCATTTGGAGACAATATCGAAAGAGCGGCAAAAAGCGGCGTTTCCTATATTGCAGAACCAGGTCGCTCCATTCGTGATGACAATGTCATTGAAACTTGTAATAAACACAATATGGTAATGGCGTTTACAGGAATGCGTTTGTTCCACCATTAAAAAGGGAGGTTTTGAAAATATGAAAGTCATGGTTGTTGGCAGTGGCGGCAGAGAACACACGATTGTGAAAAAAATTAGAGAAAATAAAGAGGTAACAGAATTATATGTGTTGCCTGGAAATGGTGGCATGACACAAGATGCGGTTTGCGTAGATATTGGTGCAAAAGATATAGATGGTTTGGTGGCATTTGTAAAAGAGAAACAGATTGATTTTGCAGTTGTTGCACCAGATGACCCTTTGGTTTTGGGGGCTGTGGATGCTTTGGAAGATGTTGGTGTGCCTTGTTTTGGGCCAAATAAAAATGCAGCAATACTGGAAGGTAGCAAGGTATTTTCCAAAAATTTGATGAAAAAATACCATATTCCAACAGCAGAATATGCAGTGTTTGATAGTGCAAGCGATGCTTTGGCATATTTGGAAAATGCACCTATTCCAACCGTTATCAAAGCAGATGGTTTGGCACTTGGAAAAGGCGTTATCATTGCAGAAACAAGAGAAGATGCAAAAAAAGCGGTACATACTATTATGGAAGATAAAGTATTTGGCAAAAGCGGCGACCATATTGTGATAGAGGAGTTTTTGACAGGTCCAGAAGTTTCTGTGCTGGCATTTACAGATGGCAAAACCATGATACCGATGATTTCTTCTATGGATCACAAAAGAGCTTTAGATGGTGATAAAGGCTTGAATACAGGTGGTATGGGTACGGTGGCACCAAATCCGTATTATACAGAAGAAATTGCAAAAGAATGTATGGAAACCATATTCCTGCCCACAATGCAAGCGATGAATGAAGAAGGAAGAACATTCAAAGGCTGTTTGTATTTTGGTTTGATGTTGACACCAAACGGCCCGAAAGTAATTGAATATAACTGCCGTTTTGGTGACCCTGAAACACAAGTGGTATTGCCATTATTGGAAAGTGATTTGTTGACCATTATGCAGCATATTGCAAATGGCACACTTGCCGAAACAGAAGTGAAATTTAGTGATAAAGCGGCTTGCTGTGTGATTATGGCATCAGAAGGCTACCCACAAAGCTATGAAACAGGATTTCAAATTACATTGCCAGAAAAACATGATAATATATTCATTGCAGGTGCAAAACAAAAAGATGGTGTATTGGTGACAGGCGGCGGTCGTGTGTTGGGTGTGACAGAAGTGGCTGATACATTGGCAGATGCTGTGAAACAGGCATATCAAACTGTGGAAAACGTAAAATTTGCAAATGCATATTACAGAAAAGATATTGGACAAAAAGCCTTAGCGGCGGAGGTGTAACATATATGGTTTACAGAATTTATGTGGAAAAGAAACAGGGATTGCAAACAGAAGCAGATGGATTGCGTCATGATTTGGTGAACTTGCTTGGTATTAAAAATTTGGAAAGACTGCGTATATTAAATCGTTATGATGTGGAACAGATTGAAAAAGATTTGTTTACACGTTGCATTGATAAGGTGTTTTCTGAGCCACAGCTTGATAATGTGATGACAGAAATACCAAAAGATGGAGCAGCTGTGTTTGCTGTGGAATTTTTGCCAGGGCAGTTTGACCAAAGAGCAAATTCTGCGGCAGAATGTATTCAGATTATATCCAAAAAAGAAAGACCTTTGGTAAAAAGTGCAAAAGTATATCTGTTGTATGGCAATTTGACAGCACAAGAAATAGATACTGTAAAAGCATATGTTATCAATCCTGTGGAAACCAGAGAGGCAAATTTGGAAACTGTGGATACATTGGAAATGGTGTATGAAATGCCAAAATCTGTGGCTGTGTTGGACGGTTTTTGTGATATGCCTGATGCAGCATTGCAGGAATTTATTGCAAAACAAGGTTTGGCAATGGATTTTGATGATATAAAAGTGTGTCAAAAATATTTCCAACAAGAAAATCGTGAACCAACCATTACAGAAATTAAAATGATTGATACGTATTGGTCTGACCACTGCCGTCATACAACATTTTTGACAACCATTGATGATGTAAAATTTGAAGATACTTTGCTAGAAAAAGCATATCAAGAATATTTGCAGGCAAGAGAAACAATTGGTAGAACAAAGCCTATCAATTTGATGGATATGGGTACGATTGTTGCGAAACTGCTCAAACAGCAAGGAAAATTGGAAAAATTGGACGAGTCCGAAGAAATCAATGCTTGTACTGTGAAAATTGATGTGGAAGTGGGCGACAGAACCGAAAAATGGTTGTTGTTGTTCAAAAATGAAACACACAACCACCCTACCGAAATTGAGCCTTTTGGTGGTGCGGCAACTTGTATTGGTGGTGCAATTCGTGACCCTTTGAGTGGTCGTTCTTATGTGTATGCGGCGATGCGTGTGACAGGGGCAGGCAATCCTTTGACACCTGTTTCTGAAACATTGGAGGGCAAATTGCCACAACGTAAAATTGTGACAACCGCAGCAGCAGGATACAGCTCTTATGGCAATCAAATCGGCTTGGCAACAGGACAAGTGGATGAATTGTACCATGATGGCTATGTTGCAAAAAGAATGGAAGTGGGAGCGGTGATTGGTGCAGCTCCTGCGGAAAATGTGCGTAGAGAACGTCCAGAAGATGGCGATATTGTCATATTATTGGGTGGTAAAACAGGTCGTGACGGTTGTGGTGGTGCAACTGGTTCTTCCAAATCTCATACAACTGCTTCACTGGAAAGCTGTGGTGCAGAAGTACAAAAAGGCAATGCACCAGAAGAAAGAAAATTGCAAAGATTGTTCCGTAATGCAGAAGCATCAAAACTGATTAAAAGATGTAATGACTTTGGTGCTGGTGGTGTTTCTGTTGCCATTGGCGAATTGGCTGATGGTTTGGAAATCAATTTGAATGCAGTACCAAAAAAATATGAAGGTTTGGATGGTACAGAATTGGCAATCAGTGAGTCACAAGAACGTATGGCAGTTGTGGTTGCGGCAGAAGATGTAAAGCGGTTCAAAGAATTGGCATATAATGAAAATTTGGAAGCAACCGTTGTAGCTGAAGTAAAAGCAAATCCTTATTTGGTGATGTATTGGAATGGCGAAAAAATTGTGAATATTTCCAGAGCATTTTTGGATTCCAATGGCGCAGAAAAACATATTTCTATTGCACCAGAAGCACCAAAAACATTTGCAAAAGAAATTGGTAAAGATTTCAAAGAAAGTTATTTGGATTTGGCAGGCGATTTGAATGTATGCTCCAAACGTGGACTTTCCGAACGTTTTGATTCTACCATTGGTGCTGGTACGGTGTTGATGCCTTTTGGCGGAAAATACCAAAGAACACCCATTCAAGCAATGGTAAATAAAATTTCTATGGAAAAAGATACTGCAAAAACTTGTTCTGTGATGGCATGGGGCTACAATCCGTATATTGCAGAAAAAAGCCCATTCCATAGTGCGTATTTGGCAGTTGTGGAATCTGTTTCCAAATTGGTGGCAACAGGGGCAAAATTTGAAGATGTGTATTTGTCATTCCAAGAATATTTTGAAAAACCAATGAAAGATGCCAAACGTTGGGGCAAACCGATGGCAGCACTTTTGGGTGCATTTATGGCACAAAAAGGATTGGAAATTGCGGCAATTGGTGGAAAAGATTCTATGAGTGGTACGTTTGAACAAATTGATGTACCACCTACATTGATTTCATTTGCTGTGACAACAGAAAAGACAGAAAATATTATTTCTCCTGAATTTAAGGAAGAAGGACATCAAGTGGTGTTACTGAAACCAGAATATGATGAAAATGGATTGCCGACAACAGAAAGCTTGAAAGCGTTGTTTGCAAAAGTGAATGATTTGATGCGTCAGGGTAAGGTGTGTGCAGCATATACACCAACATATGGCGGCGTTGCAGAAGCGATATTGAAAATGGCGATGGGTAATCATATTGGTTTTACATATGCAGATAATATGAAACAAGAAGATATTTTCGGCTACTGCTATGGTGGTTTTGTGCTGGAATTGCATTGTGATGAAACAATCGGTATGACATTGGGCAGAACAGGCGGCAAAGATATTGTCAAAGATGGTGTGGTAATTTCTTTGCAAGAATTGTGTGATGTATACGAAAATAAATTGGAAGAAATTTATCCTTGCAATATTAAAACAGAACAAAAAGAAATTCCAACATTGACATACCATGCAGAAAAATTTGCAAAACCTCGGTTGCAGTTTGCAAAACCAAAAGTTTTGATACCTGTGTTCCCTGGTACAAACTGTGAATATGACTCTGCAAAAGCGATGGAACGTGCAGGTGCAAAAGCAGAAATATTTGTTATTAACAATTTGTCTGCGTCAGGTATTGCGAATTCTGTGGAAACATTTGCAAAAAAATTGCAGGATAGTCAGATGATATTTATTCCAGGTGGTTTTTCTGGTGGCGATGAACCAGATGGCTCTGGTAAATTTATTACTGCATTTTTCCGCAATCCAGAGGTCAAAGAAGCTGTGACAGCATTGTTGGAAGATAAAGATGGTTTGATTTGTGGGATTTGTAATGGTTTCCAAGCGTTGATTAAATTGGGCTTAGTACCTTATGGGAAAATTATAGATACAGATGAAAATTCTCCAACGCTGACATACAATACCATACACAGACACCAGTCGAAATTGGTGCGTACACGTTTGGCAACAAATAATTCCCCTTGGTTGTCTAATGTGCAGGTGGGAGATATTTTCACAGTACCAATTTCTCACGGGGAAGGTCGTTTGCTGGCAGATGAAACACTGTTGAAAAAACTGGCAGAAAATGGACAGATATTGACACAATATGTGGATGATGCAGGTAATCCGACAAATGATATTCAATATAATCCAAATGGTTCTGCATTTGCGATAGAAGGTTTGCTTTCTCCAGATGGTCGTGTGCTTGGGAAAATGGGGCATTCTGAACGTATTGCAGATGGTTTGTATCGTAATGTGAATGGAGAATTTGATATGAAATTGTTCCGCTCTGCGGTAGATTATTGGAAATAAAAAAGTTATTTTGATTGAGAAACTGTATCAGCAGCATCTAAAATGTAGATGCTGCTGATTTTATATTTTGATGATATGTTGTAGCAACAGATAGTTGCTTGCATAGGGAGAAAAACGATGGCATAATGTTTATGAGGTGATGCATGATATGGAAACAAAAGATATAATACTGACACTTAGAACAAAAAATGGATTGTCACAAGAAGAACTTGCAAAAAAAGTTTATGTGACACGACAAGCGGTATCTCGTTGGGAAAAAGGTGAAACGGTTCCAAATACAGAAACTTTGAAACAATTATCAAAGCTGTTTGATGTTTCCATTCATACATTGTTAGGTTGTCCGCAAAAACGTATTTGTCAATGTTGTGGTATGCCACTGGATGACGCTTTCATGAGCAAGGAAACAGACAGTACATATAATGAGGAGTATTGTAAATGGTGTTATAC
>JAHHTV010000280.1 GCA_020024395.1 Anaerotignum sp.
GTTATTCTGTTTTATATTTGGCAAATTGCTAAAATCCAATTTGGAAGATATTATATTGGCATCAAATGCAAATATTGGTGGACCTACCACAGCAGCTGCTATGGCAATTTCAAAAGGCTGGGTGAAATTGGTTGGCCCGATTATGCTGATTGGAACATTAGGATATATCATTGGTACATATTTTGGTGTGATAGTTGGTAATTTATTAGGCGCTTAGTGTTTTCATGACAAAAGAAAAAATGGAATATGTATATTCTGTAAAAGTATCCAATGACACGCAATAAGAAGGCAGGTGATAAATCATGATTTTTGATGGACATTCTGATATTTTTACAGATGTTACCATAAAACGATTGCAAGGAGAAACGTATGTTTTGCAAAATCATCATTTACCAAGACTGCAAAAAGGTGGTTTTGAAGGTGGTTGTTTTGTGATATGGGTAGACCCACCTTATGATTGTGACCATGCAAAACGTAGCACACAGATTTTAGAGGCAATTTCTGAAGAAATGGCAGAGTGTACAGAAGCTGTGATAGTACACAATATGGCAGAAGTGGAAAAAGCAAAAGTAAATGGTAAGTTTTATATTTTACTGGGGGTAGAAGGTTTGACATCTATTGGCGAAGATGTTGACCAGATAGATAAATTATATGATTTTGGTGTACGCCATGCGATGTTGACATGGAATGAACAAAATGCATTGGCAACTGGTGTGCAAGGTGATACAAAAAGAGGCGTGACAGAAATTGGAAAAAAAGCATTGCATCGTTTGGAACAAAAGAAAATGATTGTGGATGTATCACACTTAAATGAACGTTCTTTTTGGGATGTGTTGGATACTGTGCGTTGTCCGATTTTGGCATCACATTCCAATGCGAAAGCATTGTCAAATGCAACAAGAAATTTGACAGATGAGCAACTGCTTGCCATTCGAGATACAAAAGGTTTGGTAGGATTAAATTCTTTTAATTTATTTGTCAGCCAAGATATCAAACAGCAAAATGTGGATGTGTTTATCAAACACGCTGTTTATATTGCAGAAAAAATTGGTGTCGAACATTTGGGATTTGGATTTGATTTCTTTGAATTTTTATCGACAGATTCTATGAAAAGTTATAGCAGTCAAGACACTTCTTATACAGTTGGTTTGGAGGATTGTTCCAAAGTGCCAATATTGCTGGAAAAAATGAAAAAAGTGGGTTTTACACAGCAAGAACTGGACAAAATATGTTATGAAAACTGGTATGATTTGATGCGCCGTGTATTGGGCTAATGTACAGCAGTAGCAAAAATTCTCTTTTAAAAAGCACTGTTTATCACCAACAGTGCTTTTTGTTATATCAAAAATCAAAAAAAGGAGGGTGTCATTGCCCATATGGAAATACAATCTGCATCTGAACGGTTGATGTATTTATGTGGCAAAGAGGAATTAAAATAAATGCTGTCACCTTCTTGCAAAACATACTCATTGCCATTGAGATATACCGTTAATTCTCCTTTGATAACATAGCCACATTCTTCGCCTTCATGCACAAGTGGTGGGTGTTCATAACTACAGCCGCTTTTGAGTGTGACTTCTGTCAAGTCTAAAAGATGTTCGGGGGAGCTGGGGCTTAACAGTTTATAATAACTTGTGTTTGCGTGTGCAATGAGTGTTTTATGGCTGCCTTTGCGTATGATAATTTGTTCTTCTTGTGCGGGGTCTTCAAAGAAATAATTGATATTGGTTTCTAAGGCTTGTGCCAAACGCCACAAGCTGACAACAGAAGGAATGACCATATCTCGTTCGATTTGGCTAATCAATCCTGTGCTTACTTCAGACATCTTGGAAAGTTCTGCAATACTAAGATGTTTTTTATTGCGTAATTCACGTAATTTTCCACCATTGAAAATTGACATATTTTTATTCGCTCCTTTTATATTTTGAAACAGATTATCTATAAC
>JAHHTV010000281.1 GCA_020024395.1 Anaerotignum sp.
CCTTTTAATAAATCTAATTGTTGTTGCATATCATCAGGCAATTCGGTTGTATAATTGCCTGAAATATCTACATGATATTGATTGGATAATACGGGATATTGTTTCCGCATTTGATTTATCTGTGTGTATAGTGGAGAAAGTCCGTCCATACCTGCAAGCTCTGTTGCCAAAGCACCTAGATAAAAAGAGCTGATGATACCGTTTTCTGGCAAATTGGCTTCTGCTTTGTGTTGTTGGAAATTACAAATTTCAGCTGCACTATCATTTGCCCATATCAAAAATGGTGTTTCATACATGGCAAGCTGTTCTTCTGGTGTGCCATTTGCATTGATAGGGTAGTCCAAAATGTCAAAAAACTGCATGCCGTTTGTGAAACCAGGTAAATGGTCACCAAAATAAATCACCATGATTGGTTCTTCACTGTTTTTGGCATAATCTGTCAAACGTTTTAACTGTATGTCACTATCAGCAATGCCATGGAAATATTGTGCCAATAAGTCACGTTCTTCAGCAGTAAGTGTAATGTCAGTATCAAAATTTTGTTCTAATGCACCGAATTTTTGTTCATATGGCCCATGATTTTGTATGGTTGTAGTGAAAGAAAACAATGGTTTTTCAGAAGAAGCGATATGCGCATCTAACACAGATAAAATTTTATCAAATGTGGCTTCTTCATTGATATAACCACTGACACCTTGTTTTGTAATGTCAAAAGAGTCTTCCAAAAAGTATTTTGTTTCAAACCCTAAATGTGGAAATACATTTTGTCGATTGTAAAACCAAGCATATCCAGGGTGTATGGCAACTGTTTCATAACCAATTTCTGAAAGACGACGAGGCAAAGCATCTATATCACTATGTATAAAATGATAAGATGGCAATGGTGTATGTAAAAATCTTGTGGGCAATCCAGTCAATGTATCATATTCTGTGTTGGAAGTGCCGCCCCCATAATTTGGTACCATAATATGACCACTGACAGCATTTTTGTCTGCACAAAGTGCTTTGAAATTTGCCATAGGGTCAACATAACCATCAAAAGAAATATGTTCGTTTTCGCTTAAATCAGAATAGGCTTCTCCCATAATCATGACAATGTGTGGTTTGGTTTGTATATCCTTTGTTTCTGTATGATATATGGCATCATATTTTGATTTTTGATAATGCTGTGGTGGGTCTATGTGGCTGATGTTGATTTGGTGGAAAAACGAATACACCAATCCACGGCTGTTGTATTGATTGACCTGAAAATATGGGTTGTCCACAATGGGATAACTATCATATAAATCTTTGTTTGCATAAACAGCTTGGTTACAGATAGCACCAAATACAACCAATATTATAAATGCAATACCTCTTTGTTTGAAAGAAGGGACTGCATTGCGACTGCACAAAAAAGATAGTACAAATAAAACCAATAAAAGCAAAATCCCACATACAATCAATAAAATACGCAAAAACGGAAATGTTTTAAAAACGGAAAAGGCTTCTTTTACCAATGTCAAATCTGTGGGCAAAAGTGGTTCTTGCCGTAAAGATATCTTCACCTTATCTACTACTGAAAATAATATCCATATCCCATTGACAAAAAATGCTGAAAAAACAGCTCTTGCAGAAATGAGATAAACAACACACACAGCCAAAAAAGCTGGTAAAAAGTTCCATAATATCAGCGAAGGTTGCGAAAATAATATAGGTTCAACCTCAGGACGGTGTATTGTTGGAATATAAAGAGAAAGAAATGTGGCAAGCAATGCACTGCAAAACAAAAACAATAGTATAAAACGTTGTTTTTGAAAAAGTGGACATTGTGCCATTTTTTGTTTACATTGTTCAAAAAACAAAGAAAAACCTCCTTTTTTACATACTGTATTCTTTGATAAATATTGTTTACAATTTGGGTATTATACGAGATTTTATAAAAAAAGTAAAGAAACGAAT
>JAHHTV010000282.1 GCA_020024395.1 Anaerotignum sp.
AAATATCACTGGACTTTTCAGTCAATCGGTATTACAATAAAAAACAAAATAGAACAAGGTAAGATTTGCCTTGTTTTTCTGTTTTTATACGCTTTTTTGCAGGTGCAGACTGCCATTTTGCCAGAATGGATTTTGCCGCAGAAAGATGAAAATGATATTTTAATATTTTCTAATTTTTGGGAGGTAATATAACATGAAAAAAGCAGTGATTACGGTATTGGGTAACGACAAAGTGGGTATTATTGCAAAAGTTTGTACCTTTTTAGCTGGGGCGAACATCAATATTTTGGATATTTCACAAACCATTTTGAGTGGATATTTTAACATGGTGATGGTTGTGGATATCACAAGTATGAACAAAAATTTTGAAGAAGTAGCAGAAAATTTATCCAGTGTTGGTGAAGAATTGGGATTGAATATTAGAATACAACACACAGAAATCTTTGATGCAATGCATCGCATTTGATAGGAGGGTTCAGAATGATTACAAGAAATGAAATTTTGGAAACCAATCAAATGATTGATGATGCAAATCTGGATGTGAGAACCATTACAATGGGCATTAGCTTGCTGGATTGTGCAGATGCAGATATTGATAAATTTAATGAAAAGGTTTATAACAAAATCACAACATATGCCAAAGATTTGGTCAAAGTGGGCGATGATTTGGCAAAAGAATATGGTGTGCCTGTGGTAAACAAAAGGATTTCTGTGACGCCGATTGCTATTGCAGCGGCAGGTTGTAAAACAGACAGTTATGTAAGCATTGCACAAACATTGGATAAAGCAGCAAAAGCAGTAGGCGTAAACTTTATTGGTGGTTTTTCTGCTTTGGTGCAAAAAGGCTATACAGAAAGTGATAGAAAGTTGATTGCTTCCATTCCAGAAGCAATGGCAGTAACAGACTTTGTTTGTTCTTCTGTGAATATTGGGACATCTAGAAATGGTTTGAATATGGACGCTGTGAAAGAAATGGGCGAAGTTATCAAAAAAACAGCGGAACTGACAAAAGATAAAGAATGTATCGGTTGTGCAAAATTGGTTGTATTTTGTAATGCTGTAGAAGATAACCCATTTATGGCAGGGGCTTTCCATGGTGTTGGGGAAGCGGATTGTGCCATCAATGTAGGGGTAAGCGGCCCTGGTGTTGTGAAAAAAGCATTGGAAGAAGTACGTGAAGCGGATTTTGAAACACTTTGTGAAACGGTAAAAAATACGGCTTTCAAAATTACAAGAGTGGGTCAGATGATTGCAAAAGAAGCATCAAAAAGATTGAATGTACCATTTGGTATCATTGATTTGTCTTTGGCACCAACGCCCGCAGTGGGTGACAGCATTGCAGAAATATTCCAAGAAATGGGATTGGCTGAACCTGGCGCACCTGGTACGACAGCAGCTTTGGCATTGCTGAATGACAATGTGAAAAAAGGTGGCGTGATGGCATCTTCTTATGTGGGTGGTTTGAGTGGTGCTTTCATTCCTGTAAGTGAAGACCATGGTATGATTGAAGCAGCCGAAAAAGGTGCTTTGACATTGGAAAAATTGGAAGCAATGACTTGTGTATGCTCTGTTGGTTTGGATATGATTGCAGTGCCTGGAGATACCTCTCCTGCAACATTGTCTGGTATTATTGCCGATGAAGCAGCGATTGGTATGGTGAACAACAAAACAACCGCAGTACGTATTATCCCTGTGATTGGCAGAGGTGTTGGCGAGTCTGTGGAATTTGGTGGATTGCTGGGTTATGCACCCATTATGGCAGTGAATCCTTATAGCTGTGAAGCGTTTATTGCAAGAGGTGGTAGAATACCTGCACCAATACATAGCTCCAAAAACTAATATATTAAAAATAAGTGACAGGAGTATCAAAAAGTTTGATACGCTTGTTTTTTATGTATTGGATTGTTTTTTTATGGATTCGCAGAATATATCATC
>JAHHTV010000283.1 GCA_020024395.1 Anaerotignum sp.
CTGGTATATTGCGTGCAGTTGGTGATTCAAGACGCCCCTTATATTTTTTAATCATTTGTTGTTTTGTAAACATTTTTCTGGATATTCTTTTTGTTGTATTTTTACATATGGGGGTAAAAGGTGCTGCATTTGCAACTGTTATATCACAAGCTGTCAGTGCTGTATTGGTGTTGTTTGCTTTGATAAAATCAACAGATATTTATGCATTAAAACTACCTGCTCTCAAATTTCATAAATCACCATTTATTTCCATTGTGACCATTGGTTTGCCAGCAGGTTTACAGTCTATTATGTACAGTTTTTCAAATATTATTATACAGACATCTTTGAATAGCTTAGGTACAGCAACCGTAGCAGCACATACTGCTTTTGCAAAAGTAGATGCCATCTATTGGATGATTTCTGGTGCATTTAGCATTTCTATTATCACATTTATTGGACAAAACTATGGTGCAAAAAAATATAAACGTATGAAAAAAAGCATACAAGTTTGTTTGCTCATGGATTTTATTACTTCTTTATTCTTAAGTGGTGTCATGCTGTTGTTTGGGCCATATTTATTGCAACTTTTCACAACAGACCCTGCAATCATTGATATTGGTATGCAAATCGCATACATCATTGCACCTTGTTATTGTTTGTTTATATTTATCGAAATATTATCCAGTTCATTAAGAGGTATGGGGAATGTTATCGTGCCTATGCTGATGACTTGTTTTGGTGTTTGTATATTGCGTATCATATGGATTTTCTTCTTTATCCCAGAAAACTTTACTGTAACAAGCATTTTGATGAGTTATCCCATTTCTTGGGGCATTACTGGTATATTGTTTATCATTTATTTCTTGTTTTATCAAAAGAAATTTTTCAAACAACATACAGAACCAGAAACTGTCGAAAACGAATAAAAAAAAGAAGAATACTAAAGTATTCTTCTTTTTTTATTGATTTTGTAATGTTTTATTTTGTTCTGGCAATATTTCAAATCCAGAAGAAATGGCTTTTGTATGACAGACAGTTTTACACTTTCCACAACGAATACACTCTGCACCATTGATACATTTTGTCACTTCCACTTGCATTGGGCAAGCTCTTTCACAAGCCCCACAACCATCACATTTGAAATCATCTACATGCATTTTATAAAAACTAAATCGATTGAACAATCCATAAAATGCACCCAAAGGACAAATATATTTACAAAATGGACGATATATTTTTGCAGAAAGCACCACAATGGTAATCAATATCAGCATTTTCCAGCCAAATAACCACCCAACCATATTTTGCAAGCTTTCATTTCTGGAAACAAGCGGAATACCACCTTCCAATATCCCCACAGGACACACAAATTCACAAAAATATGGCGGGGCAATACCAAAAGGATTTGTCAACACCATTGGCAACAATATCACAGGCAGTGCAAGCATTACATATTTTAACCATCGCAATGGCTTGTCTATTTTTTTTGGCACCTTCCATTTTTTGCATTTGATTTTATAAATCAAATCTTGCAAAAATCCAAACGGGCATAAAAACCCACAAACCACACGCCCCAAAACCACGCTAAATAATAGCAATGTCCCAAATACATAATAACTAAATTGATATCTTCTATCCCCCAAAACCGCTTGTAACGCCCCAATGGGACAAGCTCCAATGGCACCAGGGCAAGAATAGCAATTCAGCCCCGGCACACAAAGAAATTTTTGGTCTCCTGTATTGATTTTACCTTGTACAAAACCAATCAAATACCCATTTGATACTATGGTTGCCAAAAGCTGTATCAAACCTCTTTTTTTGCTTTGTTTCATTTATCCAACTCCAATACATTCCAAACAAATTTTGACTGCTTTTTTCAAAACTGTCACATGTTCTTCCCGTATGAAACGCATACCCATCATACCCATTGA
>JAHHTV010000284.1 GCA_020024395.1 Anaerotignum sp.
TCATTACACATACATTTTCATTAGAAGAATATGAAACAGCTTTTGCACAAATGGAAACAGGAAATTGTGGAAAAATTATATTAAAACCATAACAGAAAGATGGTGAAACTATGAAAAATATTGGTTTTATTGGATTGGGAACAATGGGATTGCCTATGGCAATACATATTTCCAAAAAAAGTGGATTGCCTCTGACAGGATATGATATTTCTAAAACAGTTGGTAGAAAACTCAAAGAAGCTGGCGGAAATTTTACAGAAAACAAAAATGATATTTATCAAAATTGTGATGTGATTTGCCTTTGTCTACCCAAAAATGAATTGACCGAAAGCACAATACAAGAAAGTCTATCTTTTGCAAAAGAAAATACAATTTTGATAGATTTTGGTTCTACTGCACCAGAAATCATACGAAAGCTATCACAACAATGCACAGAAAAACAAATACATTTATTGGATTGTCCTGTCAGTGGTGGCGAACATGGTGCAATACAAGCAAATTTGGCTTTGATGTGTGGCGGAAAAAAAGAAATTTTTGATATTGCATTACCAATATTGCAATGTGTTGGAAAAAATATCACCTATCTTGGAGAAAGCGGAAATGGTAGTATTGCAAAATTGGCAAATAATATGATTGTTGGTGGCAATTTGGTTGCCATGCATGAAGCATTTGCATTTGCTGTAAAATGCGGATTAAATCCACAAAAATTATGGGAAGCCATAAAAGAAGGTTTTGCCCAAAGTGCTGTATTAGATGTCAAAATGCCAAAAATTCTCCAGCGTGACTTTACAGCAAGTGCAAAAATTGCAGTGCATCAAAAAGATATTAAAAATGCCATTCACTTTGCAAAAACACAAAATGTTTCACTCCCTTTATCACAATTAGTATTAGACCAAATGTTAGAAATGGAACGTTTACAATTATTAGATGAAGACCAATGTGCAATGATAAAATTGTACGAAAATGATATGCATATTATCGTAGAATAATCATAAAAAAGCAGGAATATCCTGCTTTTTTATATTTGTCAAAAACAGCTGCCACATTTACATTTTTGTGCAAAAATGATACAATCATATAAAAGATACCATACACCATCACGAAAGGAATGATAACATGAAAATAATATTGTTTTGTTTTGTTCTTTTTTTGTGTGTATTGTTTTTCATTGTAATACAGCAAATTCTGAAAAAAGCAAAAAAACATACTGCATTATCATTGATTGTTTTTGTATGTATTCTCATTTTTGGTATCACATATTTCAAAATGTATGCCATATCTCATATTTTAGAAAAAAAAGGATATACAACAAATCATATAGAATATGTTGATTTTCTTTCCCGCTATTCCAAAAAGGATATCATCGCATTTGTAGAAGAACAGTATGGCAAAACACCAAAAATTCTTTCTATAAAAAAATATCAAAACAAACCAGATAAAAAAGAAACCTATTACACATTACAGTTTTCTGAAAATGAACCACCATTTACCATTGTGACATCTGTATATCATGGTAGTTATGGCCCCATTTGGAACAAACGAGATTATTATAATCGGGATATCGCTTTTGCAAAACAACCATATGCAAAAACATTGGCACAATCACATCATATACAATTAGAAATCACCAACCCTACCATATATGATGTAACCTTGACATTGCACTTAGATAAAACAGAACAGCTCAACGATTTGACACAATGTTTAATGGCATTAGATACATACTATTCTTTTGTATATCATAATGATGATGTTGATGTTTATGCAGAAATTATATTAGAAAATCAAGATTTTGGAAAAATCACAGAAAAATTTTCTCTAAAAGATTTTCATACAGCTTTTTCCAATGCCACAACAGACACACAACAACTTTCTCAAATTCATGCAATCAAAAATAT
>JAHHTV010000285.1 GCA_020024395.1 Anaerotignum sp.
GGGCATATCTTATCAAAAAGAAGAAATAGAAAAATATTATCAAACGGTGCTAGAAAATTTACAACCGTTTGAAAAAGAAGTTTTCTTATTGATAGACACACAAAATCCAATCACAGCAGAGGAGATTAAAAGAAAATTGAATAGAAGTATTGCAGAAATACAATATATACTTTCTTTGCTGGAAATTTCGGGTTATATCCACAAGCGAAAACAAGCAGGATATGTGCGAAATACCAAATAATCAGGAAGCGGAGAGGAATTTGAAACAATGGAAAAAGAAAAAACAAAGGCAAAAAAAAGTGCCAAAAAATATTTGGTAATTGTAGAGTCCCCTGCAAAAGCAAATACCATTGGGAAGTTTTTGGGGAGCAATTACAAAATAGAAGCATCTATGGGACATATTCGAGATTTGCCAAAAAGCCAAATGGGAATTGATTTTGACAATGATTTTGAACCAAAATACATCACCATTCGAGGCAAGGGAGATTTATTAAGCAAATTGAAAAAAGAAGCAAAAGCAGCAGATAAAGTATATTTGGCAACTGACCCTGACCGTGAGGGGGAGGCAATTAGTTGGCATTTGTTACATGCGTTGCATTTGGGGGATGACAAAGATATTAGCCGTATTACATTTAATGAAATTACAAAAATGGCTGTCAAACGTTCCATATCAGAAGCAAGAGAAATTGATATGGATTTGGTAAATGCACAGCAAGCACGTCGTGTGTTAGATAGAATGGTGGGGTATACCATAAGCAATTTGCTTTGGAAAAAAGTAAAAAAAGGTCTTAGTGGTGGACGTGTACAGTCTGTGGCACTGCGTATTATTTGTGATAGAGAAGATGAAATTCGTGCATTCATTCCTGTGGAATATTGGTCAATCGGTGCAAAGCTCAAAGACAAACACAAAAAAGTGTTTGATGCAAGATTTTATGGAAAAGGCGATGAAAAAACAGAATTGCCAAACGAAGAAACCGTTAATGCCATATTGCAGGATTTAGAGGGAAAAGATGTTGTTGTCAAAGAAGTGAAAAAAGGTACCAGACAGAAAAAACCTGTGGCACCGTTTACCACAAGCACAATGCAACAAGAAGCCAGCAAACATTTGAATATGGCAACACAAAAAACAATGATGATTGCACAACAATTATATGAAGGTGTACAAATCAAAGGGGAAGGACATGTGGGTTTGGTGTCTTATATCCGTACAGACTCTTTCCGTATTTCTGACGAAGCATATGAAGCAGCTGTATCATATATCACAGACACATACGGTAAAGAGTTTGTAAATCCAGAACGTGTGGTATATAAGTCAAAAGGCAAAACACAAGATGCCCATGAAGCCATACGTCCTACCAGTATTCAAAGAACACCTGACAGTATCAAAGAATCGTTGTCAAAAGAACAATATAAATTGTATAAATTGATTTGGGAACGTTTTGTAGCAAGTCAAATGTGTCCTGCTTTATATGATACATTGCAGGTGAAAATGCAGGCAGGAGATTATGCATTTCGTGCATCTGGTTCTCGTTTGACATTCCGTGGTTTTTTGGAAGTGTATAACAAAGGGGAAGAAGAAGCAGATGTGCAAATTCCAGCATTGCAAGAAGGCGATGTATTGCAAGTGTCCTCATTTTTGCCAGAACAGCACTTTACACAACCACCGGCAAGATTTACCGATGCGTCTTTGATTAAAATGTTGGAAGAAATCGGCGTGGGTCGTCCCAGCACATACGCTCCTACACTGACAACCATTCAAGCAAGAAATTATGTCATAAAAGAAACAAAAAATTTGTATCCAACAGAAGTGGGCGAAGTGGTCAATGATATTATGAAAAAATATTTTCCGGATATTGTGGATATTGATTTTACA
>JAHHTV010000286.1 GCA_020024395.1 Anaerotignum sp.
GTAATATTTATTTCATATTTTTGCACCATTACTTTGTATATTATGTTAAATATTGAAATATCATCGGTTTTGATAAATCACTTAAATCCAATATACCTCTATCTTCTTTTGAAATGGTCTTTACAATCTCAGCCATATTCCGAATTTTTTGGTCCATATTTTCCATACTTCCCAAATGCACACGCACACCATTGACTTGTGCATAAATATCTTCTGTATTGGAAACATCTATTTCCACTACCATTTCTGTTAATTGATATTTTTGTATCATTTGAGAAATATGCAATACCACTTCCAATGATTTTGCATTTTCCACATGCAAAACTTCGCCTTTTTGAAATTCTGTAAACTGCAATCCTTTTACAAGTGGCAAACCCTCCACATAATTATTTTGTATATCCAATACCCGTCCTGCTTCATCTATGTAGAGGTAAGAGCCCATATATGGCACATACGCTCTCACCTTGCGTTCTGTCAATACAATGACAAATGTATTTGGAAATTCCCATACAATATTTGCTTTTTGAATATATGGTTCTTTTTGTAGTATCATTTCCGCTTTTGTTTTGGAAAACAAAATTGCATTATCCCCTTGTGAAAGTCCAACTTTTTCACATAATTCAGAGGTTGTAAAATGTATTGCATTTTCTGCACGAATATTTTGTATTGCAAAAATAGGAGAAAATATCAACGCTGCAATCGCCATCACAAACAACACTGCACCAATGGTATATTTTTGCATATTTTGTTTATGTTTATGACTTCTGATTTTCTTTTTTGTATGTGATATTTTTGCCATATCGTTACCGTCCTTATGCTTTCAGATGCACATGACCTCCCAAAAATGTCAGCACATCTTCTATTTTTTCGTATCCTCGTTCTACATATACATTGCCATACACTTGGCTTGTGCCTTCTGCTGCTAACGCTGCCAAAAGCAATGCTGCACCACCACGCAAATCAGATGCTTCCACTTTTGCGCCATGCAATTTGTCTACGCCAAAAACCGCAGCATTTCTTCTGTATACTTGTATATTTGCGCCCATACGACACAATTCTTCTGCATGCCGAAATCTCGCCTCGAACACTGTTTCACTAATCATACAAGTTCCTTTTGCCAATGTCAATAGACTCATAAGCATTGGCTGCATATCTGTTGGAAATGCAGGATACGGCCCTGTCGCAATGGTAAAATCTGACAGAAGTCTTGTAGGTGCTTGCAAATAAACGGCTTCTTCTTCATAACGCAAAGCACAGCCCGTTTGTTCCAATACATCTAATGTCTGTTCCATATATTGCCGTTCCACACCACGTAAATACAGTTTCCCGCCTGTCATTGCTGCTGCACAAAGCAGTGTCCCTGCCTCTATACGGTCAAATGGTATTTCAAACACTGTACCATGCAATTTTGCCACACCTTCTATCATAATCGTTGGTGTACCTTCTCCATAAATTTCCGCACCGCATCCTCTCAAAAATCGTACCAAAGCAATGATTTCAGGTTCTCTTGCTGCATTGTGTATCACCGTTGTACCTTCTGCTTTGACTGCCAAAAGCAATATATTTTCTGTTGCCCCTACACTTGGATAATCCAAATATAAATGATATCCCAATAACAAAGGTGCTTTGCAATAAAAAATTCCTTCTTTTTCTTCAATATGCACACCCATTTTTTCAAATGCCCGTAAATGCAAATCTATGGGTCTTCTACCAATAGTACAACCACCGGGGTGTCCCATTACCGCTTTTTTTGTTCTACCCAACAATGCCCCCAAAAACAGCACAGACGAACGCATTTTACACACCATATCTTCTTTTACTTCATTTTGGTATAACGGTTTGCTGTTTATGGT
>JAHHTV010000287.1 GCA_020024395.1 Anaerotignum sp.
GGATAGCCCCAAACCAGTTCCGCCATTATAGCCCTTTACAAAGGGTTGAAATATAAAATCTTTAATTTCGGGTGTAATGGTTTGTCCATCATTATAAAAATATAAAAATAATGTTTTATTTTGTATTTTATAAGAAATGGAAAGGCGAGAATGTGCATATTTTATTTGATTGGAAATCAAATTTTCTAACAAAATATGAAGTTTTTCTTTGCTGCCTATCAAACAAATATTGTTTGGAATATGCATATATATGGTTTTGTTTTGTTTTTTCTGTTCAAATAGTTGCAAAATATTTTGAATTGCTGACAAAAGGCAAATTTCTGTTGTGTCATCTGGCACAGACGATGCTTCCAGTCGCACAATGGTCAACAAATCTGAAACTTTTTGTTTCATTCTTTCAGTTTGTACCAAAATGGTATCAAAAGAACTAACCAAATCCCCTTTTGGATAAATGCCATCTTTTGCAGAAGTGGTATAGCCTTCAATAATCATCAATGGTGTTTTCATTTCATGAGAAATATATTGCAATGTAGATTGTCGAATGGCAGCTTCCTTTTCCAAATGTTCTTGCATTTGCTGCAAGTCCGCAATAAGATGTTCAAATTCTGCATCTTTGGTTTTGGTAACGATATGATTGATTTTTTTACCTTTTGAAATTTGTTTTGTGTAAAGACGCAGTTTTCGAATATCGCTGTATACGGTTTCTGTGATAGAGCGTGTGTAGTATATGGAAATGCATACCAACAACAATAAAAATACAATGAAACTCAACAAAATTTTCGGGAAAATTTCTGCATAAATATCTTTTATGACAGAGTATTCGTATAACATTTCACCATTTTCGGTATCCAGCCGTATCATGTATAACAGATGTTTATTGTCTATGGTTTCTTGATATAGTTTTGTGATTTCTTGTTGTGTTTGTGCTTGTTGCTCCATTGTTTCTGCAACGATAGGACCATGAATACTGCGTATGACATCAATGCTATCTGTGGTAACACCCAATATCCATTCATTTTCAATACCCATATCCATTTTTTTTTGAAATGTGTATGCATCAATCACTCTATCTTCAAAGATATTGCTGAAGTGATAAAAAGACCAATAATAAACAACCAAAAGAGATACCCCTGCAATGCTGAGTATAAAAATGATAGTACTGCAAATAATTTTCGTACGAATGCCAGTTGTTTTCTTTTTCATAAATTGTACCTATATCCATATCCATAAATGGTTTCTAGTGCAAGTTCTGGCAGTTTTCTACGAATATTTTTGATGTAATTATCTACAATACGGTCATTGCCATAATAATCTGCACCCCAAATATCATTTAGCAAACAATCTCTGGAAATGGCTTGTCCTTTATGTTGAATAAAATAAAGAATGATATCAAATTCACGACTGGTGATGTCGACTTTTTCACCATCTATAAAAACCAATCGTTTTGACAAATCAATTTCATATGGTGGCACAACAATCGTATTATGCATTTTTTGTGTTTGTAATCGAGGATAAATTTTATTTACCCGAAAGACAAGTTCAGCTGGAAGAAAAGGTTTTGCAATATAATCATCACAACCAATTTCAAAGCCGGCAACTCTATCAAAACGGTCTCCCTTTGCAGATATAATAATGGTCATTGTTTGTTTATTTTTCTGTTTGATTTTTTTTAACAGTTCCAGTCCGTTTCCGTCAGGCAACATAATATCAATTACCCATAAGGGAATTTCACGTTCTACATATTGTTGGGCTTCAAATATGCTTGTACAGGTATGCACAGTATAATTTGCTTTTTCCAAATAATATTTCAACATCTGGTTCAAATCGTTTTCGTCTTCTACAAGACAAATAT
>JAHHTV010000288.1 GCA_020024395.1 Anaerotignum sp.
TATATTCTATAACACGTCTATATTTTTTTAATGTTTCTGGAAAACGTTCTTTTCCAGAACAAAAAGCCTTGTTTTTATTACACCCATGTTTCATATGCAATCTAAAATTATGATACTGGTGGACGAAAAATACCGCATGATGGTGGTGCAAAAGTAAAAACTGCAAATGCTACAACCAATGCGATGATTTTAAAAAGTGCAAATGTTTCTGAACATGCAGAGCAAGTATTTGTGGCATCATATAGATAGCGATAAGAATAAAGGTAAGATACAACAACGCCCAGAATAAAAATACCGATGTCTAATAGCAAATAATTTTTTCTCAGTATGCCTGTATAAGTATAAAAAACGATAATTATGGTTAACATACCAAGTAACACAGCATGTGCTTTTGCTGTGAAAAAACATGCCATATGTTTTCCATATAAAAAATATTCTATAACAGAAAATAAAACAAAAGGAACAAACAACAATTTTAAATGTTCCCATACACTTTCATTCACAGCGCTAAAAACAGCGACAATATGATTACGTCCTGACCATTCCCATGTAAAATGAAGGAGCGTTCCAACAAGCAATGTAAAAATCAATCCTATGATATGCATACATTTTAAAGCATACATTGTTTTTCCTCCTTGTAGAAATATGTATTTATCATTCTATGTATCTCAATTGATGCTTATGTCAAAAGCGGAATGGACTGTTCCGCAAAAATAAAAGACAGCCATACCACAATATCATGTATAGCTGTCTTTTGCCACTACTATATAAATTTTAAAAAGCCACTTTCATAAATAGTGCCACACCGCACAGAATGAGGGCAAACGGTACATATACATACCGCCCTACGCTGTACCATATTGTTGTATTATGCGGTTTTTTACAGCCTTTATTGAGTTCTTGAAACAGTTCTTCTTTTTTCATCACCCAGAACCACGAAATCGCACCCAATGTTGCACCAATCGGTATGATATAAATGGACACCAAATCCATCCAAGGACCCCATTGGAAAATTGCTTCCATATTGATACCAAATCCCAAACAAATCAAACACAAAATAATCAACACAATTTTGCGGCTCAGTTTTGGGAATTTATGGAGCAGTGATTCCCCTACTGCTTCAAACATATTCTGCAAAGAACTGACACCCGCAAAAATCATAGCAAGATACAATATCATAGAGAAAATGCGACCAAAAGGAATATCCTGCAAAATCGTTGGCAATGTTACAAACAACAGCCCCGGCCCTGCTGCCACATCCAATTGATAAGAAAAACAAGCAGGAATGATAACCAATGCTGCCACCACAGCTGCAATGGTGTCAAAAATTGCAGTATGTCTAGAAACAGAAACAACATCTTCGTTATCATCTAAATAGGAACCATATACAATCATGCCACTACCCGTAATAGATAATGAAAAGAACGCCTGACCCATTGCCCAAATCCATACCATAGGGTCTTTCAATGCTTCCCAACGAGGAATGAACATAAACAAATATCCTTCCAAAGAACCTGACAACATTGCTACACGCACAGCCAAAATAATAAAAATAATAAAGAATACTGGCATCATAATTTTATTTGTTTTTTCAATACTTTTTGCGCCTAAAAATAATGTAAGTAATGTTCCGATTACAATAATGATATGGTAAGGAATGACAGAATGTGGTGTCATAGAAAATGACTCAAACCAAGCGGCTGTATCTACTGTCATCAATGTTCCCGTTACAGATTGTACAAAAGCACGTAATACATACGCCACAATGACAGCATATCCAATCGCAATACACATAGAGCCTGCCAAAGGCAACCAACCCAAAAGCCCACCTGCTTTTCCTGCTTTTTC
>JAHHTV010000289.1 GCA_020024395.1 Anaerotignum sp.
GACTGTGCTCCCTTACATCGTAAGCTGGATCAAGTTTTATCAGAGTTTGACCAAGTACGACTCAAAATTTTTTATGATCCAATCTTACGACATTATGGGTATTCCAATACATTTGATTTTACAGAATGCCCTATGACAGACGAGGATATCAATTATCTTTTGAAATTTCCATTTCGGTTTGAAGCACTTTATGCTGCCTTGCAAAAAGAAGGTTTAACTGCACAGCAGATTAGAGAAACATTATATAAAAATATGGTAACACTTTTGCAATTGTCAAAATCCGGAGAATTGCATTTCCCAACTGTGATTCGGATTCATACAGAGGATATATAATATGAATGGTAAAGTATATTGGATAACAGGGCTTTCTGGTGCGGGAAAAACAACAATCGGAAAACTCTGGTATCAAGAATTAAAAAAGAAAAAGGAAACTGTTGTATTTTTAGATGGTGATATCCTGAGACAAATATTTGGTAATGATTTGGGATATACAGAAGCCGATCGGCGAAAAAGCGCAATGCGCAATGCTCGTCTTTGTGCATTATTAGCAAAACAAGGAATGGATGTTGTTTGTTGCACCATTTCCATGTTTGATGAGGTACGAAATTGGAATCGTGAAAATATCTCTGGATATATAGAAATTTATGTGAAAGCTTCTATGGAAACGCTGCATAAACGCAACCAAAAGGGGTTATACACTCAAAACAATACAACTGTCGCAGGTATTGATGTGCCAATAGAAGAACCAAAACACCCTGATTTAGTCCTAAATAATGATGGGCAATGTGCTCCTATAAAACAGATAGAAATCATAAAAAACGCAATTCATGACATCCATTAGAAAAGAGGTACGATTATGGAGCTTGGAGATTTTACAAAATTAGCAAAAGATTATGTACATCGAGTTGGATATTCTGAAACAATACTACGTGTACTGTGTAACCACATTTCTGCACAAATACATAGAAAACCAAAAGTGGCTGATATTGGTGCTGGTGCCGGAAAATTAACCGAAAATTTAAAATCTATTGGCTTATCTGGATATGCGGTAGAACCAAATGATGCCATGCGTCAAGAAGGTATCAAGCTGTTTGATGGGCATACATCTTTCATCTGGTCAAAAGGGACTGCAGAAACCACAAAACCACCTGACAACTGTGTAGATTGGGTATTAATGGGATCATCTTTTCATTGGACAAATGCCCCCTTGGCACTGAAAGAATTTCATAGAATTTTACGTCCAGGTGGTTTTTTTACAGCAATTTGGAATCCTAGAAATCTGGAAATCAGCGAATTGCACATAGATATAGAAAAGAATATCAAAAAAATTGTACCTGAATTGCATCGTGTTTCTTCTGGATCGCGCAAAAATATGAATGGTACAGAACAAAAACTACTGTCCATCCCTTATTTCAAAAATTTATTTTTATATGGAAGCAACGTATGATGTTGCAATGAGCCATGAACGCTATATGGGTGCATGGCGTTCCGTAAATGATATTCAAGTACAGGCTGGAGAAAAACGTTTTCAGCAAATCTTGGATATGATCGAAGAAAAAATACATGGTATAGACGAAATCATTGTATCCTATACGTCCAGAGCATTTACTGTACAATTAACAAAGAAATAAAAATCAAACATATAGTATAATGATATAAGAAATTTTTGAACATCATATACAAAAGCTTCGTTTATATACAAACACTAAGGAGGAAATCAAACTTGAAAACAGAATGGAATTATACAAATCTTGCAGATGCATACCTTTATCGACCAGATTATGCTTCTGTTGCCATCAATAAAATGTTGGAATCAGCAGGCGTAAAGGC
>JAHHTV010000029.1 GCA_020024395.1 Anaerotignum sp.
ATGTAAAAATTTGTGAAAAATAGAATGTATCGGAAAGTCAATACAAATATATAAGGGGGATAAAGCATGAATTATTTAGATAACAACATGTTTGCACTGTCAAATAAAGTCTTGGATTGTTTGTGGCAAAAACAAGTTGTCATTGCAGATAATATAGCAAATGTAGAAACACCAGGATATCAGGCGAAATATGTAACATTTGAAGATGAACTGCATCAAAGAGTTTCCAGAGCAAAAGGAAGAGCTGCTGTGAGAGCAGGCATTGAAAATACAAGAGCAAATATCCATTTGTCTGAAAATGAAAGCACAAGAGCAGATGGTAATAATGTCAATGCAGATGCGGAACAGATGGAAGAAGCAAAAACAGCCTTACAATATAATTATATGGTAAAAGCATTAAATGATGATATTACAAGATATCGTACTGTGATAAAGGGACAATAAACAAAAGATAAAATAAAAACATACATATATATAAGGGAGGTTATTGTTGTGAGTTTTTTGAGAGCTTTAGATATTAGTGCATCTGGTATGACAGCACAAAGAATGCGCTTGGATATTGCTGCGGAAAATGTGGTAAATATCAATACAACCAGAACGGAAAATGGTGGGGCATACAGAAGAAAAATGCCAGTTTTTGAACAAATTGGTGGCAGCAGTTTTGACCAAGTATTTCGTTCTACGGTTGCAAGACAAAGACAAAGTGCAACAGGTGGTGTGCGTGTGGCGGAGATTGTAGAAGATGAACGCCCTTTTCAAATGGTATATGACCCAGACCACCCAGATGCCGACGAAAACGGCTATGTAGAAATGCCAAATGTGGATTTGTTAAAAGAAACGGTGGACAGTATGGCAGCCACTAGAGCATATGATGCAAATTTGACTGTTTTTAACACTGTGAAAAACATGGCAACAAAGGCATTAGAAATCGGCCGATAATCAAAAAACGGCAATTATAATCTGATAAGGGAGAGAGTTTATGTTTACAACACAAATCAAGACACTGACACCTTTGCAGTTGTCTTTTGAACAACAATCACAAAAAAATCAGCAACAAGATTTTGTACCATTTCAAGATATTTTTGAAACAGCAGTCAAAGATGCGTATCAAAAAGAAAAAGAATTGGAAAAAAGTCAATATCTGTTGGCAACAGGTCAGATTGATGACCCACATACTGTGCCAGCAGCGGCAGCACAAGCACAGCTTTCTGTGGACTTGATGGTGCAGCTTCGCAATAAAGCAGTAGATGCTTATAATGAATTGATGAGAATAAATCTATAAAAAGCATACCATATAAAGTTATCTGACAGAGAGGGATTTGTGTGAAAGAGAGGTTACAAGCCTTACTTGAAAAAGTCAAGGAAATAACAAAAAATTTAAGTAGTAAAGTAAAAAAAATTATCATTGTTGGTGTAGCAATATCCATATTGGCTGCCATTGGTATCGCAGTGATGTTAAATAATAAACCATATGAAACATTGTTTTATAATTTGACTGACCAAGAAGCAAGCGAAATTATGGGTAAGCTGCAAGAAAAAGGTGTGACGTATAAATACGAAACGGGCGGCACCATACTTGTTCCGAAAGAACAAGAAGAAAAGTTAAGAGCAGAACTGGTATATGAAGGATACCCAAAACATGGTTTTTCTTATGATATCATCATGAATAATATTGATTTGACCACTTCTGAAAGTGAAAAACAAAAATATTATTTGATGGAATTGCAAGATAGACTGGGTGCAACCATTTCTTTGTTCCCCAATGTAAAAGATGCAAAAGTGAACATCGCTTTGGGAGAAGATAGAAAATATGTACTAGATAGCGAAAATATGACAAAGTCCGTAGCATCTGTTACAGTTATCACAGATAATGGAGATATGATTGATGAAGAATGTGTGCGTGCCATTCAAAGAGCAGTATCTTCTAGTGTACCTGATTTGGAATTTAGTAAAGTCAGTGTACTTTGTAACGGAAAAGATGTAACGATTAAAGAAGAACGTTCTCAAAAAGATGCCAATGATTTGAAATTCCAAATGGAACAAATCATTGACGAGAAAATAGAAGCAAAAGTAATGGCAATGTTAGAACCGATTTATGGTGAAGGTCGTGTACGTGTTTCTGTAAATAGTGAAGTGGACGTAAACAAAAAAATCAGAGAATTGGTAAATTATTCTGCAGAAGATGACAGAAATACAGGGGTAATTTCATCTCAAAAGGCAACACAGGAAGTTGCAAAAGATGGAAAGGGCACTGGCGGTGTGCCAGGTGCAGAAACCAATGCAGATTTCCCTGTTTATACCAGAATTGAGCAAGATGGTTCCGAAACCTATATATTAAGTGATGGTGGAGCGGAATATTTGGTAGACCAATTAAAAGAACAACAACAAATTGATACAGGTGACTTGATAGATTTGACGGTTGGGGTTATCATTGATGGTACAGATACTGGTGATACCACAGAAGCAAAATTAAAATCCTTGGTGGCAAAAGCTGCTGGTATTAGCAGAGAAAACCAAGATGAAAAAATTGAAATTGTAACAGTACCATTCTATACACAAGCACCAATAGAAGAACCAGAGAAACCATTGATTGATCCTGTGAAACTGAAACAAGGTTTGTTGTTGGTTGGTATTGCTGGTGGTATATTGTTGATACTGTTGTTGGTATTGATGCTGCTTGTAAAACGCAGAAAACGCAAACGTTTGGAAAGAGAAATGGCGGAAGAACGTCAAAGAGCGGCAACACCAAATATTGTACCACAAAGTGTTGGTGATGAAGACCAGACAAGAATGAACCTGGATATGGTTGCAGATTTGTTGGATATTAAAAATGAGCGTAGTATGGAATTGAAAGAAAAAATTAGAGAAATTACAGATGAAAGTCCAGAAATTTCTGCACAGACATTGAAAAATTGGCTGAGAGGAGGAAGAGATAATGGAGAATAAGACAGCTTTAACGCCAGAACAAAAGGCGGCAGCAGTTATTATTTCCATGGGAACAGATAAAGCTTCTCAGATTTATCAATATCTTAGTGAAGAAGATATTGAAATACTTACCGTTGAAATTGCGAAAATGCGTCATTTATCTCCAGAAGAAACAGAAGATGTTTTGGACAGCTTTTACAAAGAGTGTATGACACAAAAAGTTGTGACAGAAGGCGGTCTGGAATATGCAAAAAGTATTTTGGAAAAAGCTTTTGGACAACAGACAGCCGCAACATTGCTGGAAAAAGTGGCAAAGTCTTTGAAAACAATGCCGTTTTCCTTTATTCGCAAAGTAGACAGCAAAAACTTATATTCTATATTACAGCATGAGAGAGCCCAAACCATTGCTTTGGTGCTGTCTTATGCAAATCCTGACCAAGCGGCAGATGTCATTGTTTCTTTGCCACAAATCAAAAGATTGAGTGTGGTGGAAGCCATTGCAAAAATGGATAGTGCATCTCCTGAGGTCATCAAAGTGGTGGAAGAACAGATTGAAAAGAAATTTTCCTCTGTACTTACCACAGACTTTACAAAAGCGGGCGGTATCGATTATATTGCAGAAGTTATCAACTATATGGACCGCAGCAACGAAAAACATATTTTCGACGAATTGGGTGCAAAAGACGCAAAACTTACAGACGAAATCAGAAAAAGAATGTTTGTATTCGAAGATATTACAACCATGGACAATCGTTCTATTCAGCGCTTTTTGCGAGATTGCGACTCCAAAGATATTGTGTTGGCACTCAAAGGCGCAAATGCAGAAGTTGCAAATCTTATTTTCTCGAATATGTCTTCTCGTATGGCAGAATCTATCAAGTCCGACTTGGAAGTTACCGTCAATGTGCGTATTAAAGATGTGGAAGATGCACAACAAAGAATTGTGGGCGTAATTAGAAAGCTGGAAGAAGAAGGCGAACTAATTATCATGAAGGGCGGAAAGGATGATATCATTGCCTAATCTGCTGAAAAGACGGGAACAAGAAGATAAAGTACAGGACTATACATTTCATAAAGAATATGAGGAAGCACTCATTCGTGCAAGATTAAAAAAGAAGATGTTGGAGGAAGAACCATCTTCCTCTGACATTTCTGAAGAAGAAATAGAACCAGAAGAACCATTTTTGATTTCCAAAGCGGAACAAGCTGAATGGAAAAAGAAAATAGAAAAAGAAAGACAAGCAGTAAAAGAAGAAGCAAAACGTTTGCTGGAAGAAGCGACAAAACAAGCAGATGCTTTGCTTGCAAAAGCCAAAGAAGAAGCAGAACAAATTCGGGAAGAAGCCCAAAAAGAAGGCTATGACACAGGATATGCCAAAGGAGAAGAAGAAGGCTATCAAGTGGCATATACCAAAGTAGAAGAAACGGTTGGTGCAGAAACAGAGGCTTTTTTGCAGGATTTGAAGCGATTGACACAAGAAGTGGCACAACAAAAACAAGATATTTTATATCAGTATCAAAATGATTTGAAAGATGTGGCTGTGGCTGTGGCGGAAAAAGTTGTGCAAGTGAGCTTGAAATCAAGCGGCGAAATTATAGAACGTATGATTATTTCTGCAACAGAACGACTGAAAACAAAAGAATGGGTAAAAATATACGTTTCCAAATCTGATGCACAAATGATGTTGGAAGCAGATAAAGATTTGGTTGCGTCTTTGTCCCATTTGTCTGAACATATCAAAGTCATTGTAATGAACAATGAAAAACAGGGAACCTGTATCATAGAATGTCCAGATGAAATCATTGATGCAAGTGTGAATACACAAATGGAAAATATCAAAGAAATTTTGAACCAGTCCGGTACATAAACGGAGGGATTACCATGTATCACAATATGGTGAATTTAATCAAAAAATCTGAAACCATCAGTCATATCGGAAAAATAGAAAATATTGTGGGTATGACAATTGAGGCTTCGGGTGGCAAAGCCGGTATTGGTGATATCAGTAGTATTTATAATGAATCTATGAAAAGTCATGTATTGGCGGAAGTGGTTGGATTTAAAAATGACAAAATACTGCTGATGCCGTATGAAAATACGGATGGTATCACAGCTGGTAGCTTTGTTAGAAATACAAAACAGCATTTGAAATTGCCAGTTGGTGATTTTTTACGAGGACGTATTATCAATGCTTTGGGAGAACCGATTGATGGATTGCCGCCTTTTGAAAAACCAGATTATTTTTCAGTGGGCAATGGTTATATCAATCCGTTGAGTAGACCACCCATTCGTGAAAAAATGGATTTTGGCATTAAGGCTTTGGATGGTATGATTACCATTGGAAAAGGACAGAGAATTGGTATCTTTGCAGGTAGTGGTGTTGGAAAAAGTACGTTGCTGGGTATGATTGCAAAAAATGTCAAAGCGGACATCAACGTCATTGCCCTTGTGGGGGAACGTGGTAGAGAAGTTTTGGAATTTGTGCAAAAAGATTTGGGTCCAGAGGGGCTGGCACGTTCTGTGCTGGTTGTGGCAACGTCTGACCAATCACCTATGCTACGTATGAAATGTCCTGTTGTGGCAACTGCCATTGCAGAATATTTCAGAGACCAAGGAAAAGATGTTTTGTTGATGATGGACTCTTTGACACGTTTTGCTATGGCACAAAGAGAAATAGGGCTTGCAGTTGGTGAACCACCTATTGCCAGAGGGTATACACCTTCGATTTACTCTGAGTTGCCAAAATTATTGGAGCGAAGCGGTAATTTTGAAAAAGGTTCTATCACAGGGATTTATACCGTATTAGTGGAAGGGGATGATACCAACGAACCCATTGCCGATACAGTGCGTGGTATCTTGGACGGGCATATTGTGCTTTCCAGAAAGTTGGCAAACAGTAACCATTTTCCCGCCATTGATATCAATGCAAGCATATCTCGTTTGATGACAAGCATTGTGTCAAAAGAACACAAAGATATGGCATCTAGATGCAGAGATATTTTGAGCTTGTATGCAAAAAATGAAGATTTGATTGCCATTGGTGCTTATAAATCGGGAACAAATCCAAATTTGGATTATGCCATTGAAAAAATAGAAAAATTAAATGGATTTTTGAAACAAGGTATTGATGAGTCGTTTAGTTATGATGAAATGATGCAGATGATGCACCAGATTTTGGATACATAATAAAAAGGGGAATTTATTATGAAAAAGTTTTCTTTTCAGTTGGAACCAGTGTTAAAATATAAAGGTGATATTTTAGAAGTTTTGAGAAATGAACATAGTATGGCATTGAAAGATGTAGTGGAACAAGAAAATGTAATTCAAAACTTGGAAAATGAAAAAAAGGCTTTCTTGCTTGAGTTTAATGAAAAGAAAAAAAATGCCATGACAGTTATGGAAGCAGGTATTTATGAAAGATATTTGCAAAAACAAAATGCGATTATTTTATCTGAAAACAACAAATTGAAAGAATTACAGTTCAAAGAAGCAAAAAAACGAGAAAAAATGATTGAGGCGAAAAAAGAAAAACTTTCCATTGAAAAATTGAAAGAAATTAAAGTGGAACAGTATAAAAAAGCAGTGCAAAAAGAAAATGAACTGTTTATTGAAGAATTTGTATCAAATGCAAAAACAAGAGAACAACAATAATGTATGGTGTTAGCAATCAATGGAAGTCGAAAGATGGTACATTGTGGCTATAAAAAAATCAATCAAAAAGGAGGTGCAGACAGAAATGGGTATGAACAGTGCAAGTGATGCATTGATGTCTATTGGCAGCATGACACAAAAACCTGTGGTGAATACAAAAGATAATAAATTGCCATCTGACAAAAATACTTTTCAAGATGCAATCAAAAAAGAATTTGACAAAACAAAGGAAACAGTAAACACAACAAAACCACAAAACAATGCAAAAGAAGAAACAGCTGATGCACAACAGCCATCTAATCAAACAAATCAAAAAGTAGATGACCAAGTGCTGGAAAATGCAGCTGCACTTTTGCAAAATCCACAATTACAAGTGTGGAGTGACGATATGATAGCTGCTTTGCTGCAAAATGGCAACGATGCTTCAGTTTCACAAAAAATGGCAACATTGCTGCAAAATGTGCCAAAAGAAATGGCAGTGGAGCAGGTACAAGTTACAACACCTGTAGACACTACATTGGTACAGCAGACAAAATTGTCAGATGCTCAAATGCTGCAAACAACAAACGTGAAGGTGGAACCAGAAAAGGCTGGCGAAAACAAACAGGATTTTGATATTTTGAAAACAATCAAAAATGATGTGCAAATACAAAAACCTGTGGAAAACACAAATGAAAAAGATTTACAACAAAATGTAACTACAAAAAAACAGTCTTTGAAAGAAGAAGTGATGGAACAAAAACTGAAAAATGTAGAAGTTGTTCCCGAAAAGGAAGAAGTACAAAAACCAATTCATGAAATGATGTTGCAAACAAAACAAAAAACAGAAGCTGGCGAAGAAGTTGTGCATGTAAAAGTGGCAGATGTAGTGCCTGTGACAAAAGAAAATGTTGCACAACAGTTGGCAGACAAAATTTTGTTGCGTAACAGCAATGAATTTGAATTACAATTAAATCCAGAAGCTTTGGGTAAAATTCAAATCAAAGTGCATTTTGACAAAGGGGAAACAAGAGTTTCTATATTGTGTGAAAGTGCAAAAGCATTACACTTATTATCAGAAAACAGTGCTAGTTTGGCTGCATTATTGGAAAGCCGTACAGGAAATAGTACAACAATTCAAATGCATGAAAACAAAGATGCTTTCTACAGACAAGAAACTGACCAAAATGGACATCAACAACAGCAACAAACAAAAGATGAGCAACAACAAAGACAACAGAAACAAAAACAGCATGATGCAATGGACTTTTTGCAACAAATGCGTTTAGGACTGGTCTAATCGTTAAAAAAGGAGGAATTTGACTTGATAAATAGTACGCAAGGATATTCCAGAATAGGAGAAACAAATTATACCAATGCCAAAACAAAAGCAGCAGCAGCTTCTAAAAAGGGACCAAATGGTGTACAAACAGAAGGTTCTTCATCAGATTTAGGTATGGATACATTGATGAAGCTGATTGTTGCACAATTACAAAACCAAGACCCAATGAATCCAACTGGGCAAGATACATATATGATGCAAATGGCACAACTGGCAGTGGTACAGGCAACAAATAGTATGGCACAAACAACAGTTACAACTTATGCAGCTTCTTTGGTTGGAAAAGAAGTAACAGTTGTGAAATTTACAGACAATGGCAAAAAAAGTGAAGAAGTGGTTGGAACAATCACAGGCGTTGCTTTTTTAGGAGGGCAACCAGTTTTGTATATAGGCGAAGATGCTTATAGTATGGGACAGTTGATTGCAGTTGGTAAATTGCCAGAAGAAAAACCTGAAAAGCCTGAAAGTGGTGAGGGAACAGAAAAACCCGAAGGCAGTGAAGGAACAAATAAACCTGAAGAAAATGGAGAAACTGCAAAACCAGAAGGAAATGAAACCGATAAACCAACAGATGGAGAAAGTTCAGGTGACAATACGGCACCCGAAAAATGATACTTCCTCTATGGTTAAGGGGGTAAAGTGATGATTGAAAATCTGAATGATTTGAAGCTGCGACAGTTACAAGTCAATCCTGTGCAAACAAACACAAAAACAGCAGTTCAGAAAAAAGATGCAACATTTGGCCAAATGTTGCAAAAAAAGATGGAGCAAGTACAGTCGTTGCAGTTTTCTAAACATTCGAAGGAACGCATGGAACAGCGGGGGATTGAAATGACACCAGATTTGTTGCAGCAAATGAATACAGCAGCAAATCATGCAAGATCAAAAGGGGCAAAAGATGTGGTTATGATAGGGCCACAAGCAGCATTTATTGTAAGTATTCCCAATAATACTGTGATTACTGCAATGAATGGAAATGAAATGAAAAACAACATATTTACAAAAATAGACAGTGCTGTGTTATTATAAGCCGGCCCCGTTCGGGAAGCTTTTTGTGTGGACTGAAGTATCCACACAGTCACAGCAAACGGAAGGAGATAATTTTAAATGCTTAGATCAATGTTTTCAGGTGTATCTGGTCTGCGTACACACCAAAGTAGAATGGACGTTATTGGTAACAACATTGCCAATGTAAATACTGCAGGTTACAAGAGTGGTGCTGCAACGTTTCAAGAGTCTATTTATCAGACATTGAAAGGATCTAGTGCAGGTGGTACTGTGTATGGCGGTTCCAACCCGAACCAAGTAGGTTATGGTAGTAAATTTGGTTCTGTTTCTTTGAACTTCAATGCCAGCGCATTTGAACCAACAGGTGTATTGACACACGCAATGATTGATGGACAGGGTTTCTTTATGGTGGGACCTAAAAATCCAAATGGTTTTACAACTGGTTCTGATGTAGATGGTGGTATTCCAAATCCACCAAACCCAAACCAAATTCCAGAATTGAATTTGACAAGAGTTGGTAAATTTACTGTAGATGGTGACGGCTATTTGTGTACACCAGATGGTAATGTAGTATATGGTTATTTGCCAACAGATGCTGCAGGACAACCGCCAAATTACCCTATGGAACCACCTGTCAATGACGCTCCTTTTTTTGCAGCACAAGATAAATTACAACCAATCAGAATTCCAGGTGTAGCAGATGATGGTACTGTACACGTTCCACCAGAGCCAACTGATACACAATTAAAACTGAAAGACCTTTCTGTTGGTGCAGATGGTATGGTAACTGGTACATCAGATGATGGTAAAATTTATAAATTTGGCCAAGTTGCTGTGTGTAATGTACCAAACCCCAATGCCTTGGAAAACAGAGGCGGTGGCTACTACAAAGTAGTGAACAATACAGGTGAGGTATCTGCACATATTCCAGGTTCTGGTACAACAGGCCAGTTGGCTCCTGGTGGTTTGGAAATGTCAAACGTGGATTTGGCAACTGAATTTTCAAATATGATTACTACACAAAGAGGTTTCCAAGCGTGCTCTAAAATTATTAGTGCATCTGATGAAATGTTGCAAGATTTAATCAGCATGAAACGATAATTTGTGGTATAATAGAAATAATCACCTGTAAATTGACAATTAGCAGCAAAAGTATAATATAATAAAAAAGGAAGCATTTTCGCAAATATCAAAATGCAAAAATGCTTCCTCAATATAAAAACATAAAAACAAAACAACAAAACAAAAACCAAAAGAATGGGGCAATAAGAAAGGGAGAGTGTAATTATTATGATTAGATTAACAAAATTGAACAAAGAAGTATTTGTATTAAATTCCAATCAAATTGAATGTATTGAAATTATTCCTGAATCTAAAGTGATTATGGCGAACAAAGACTTTTTTATTGTCCGAGAAGATGTGGATACCATTATCGATAGAATTATCGAATATAACGCAAAGGTGTATAACTTCCATAAAAAAATTACACTGGTGAATAATAATGAATAAATAAAATAAGAGGTATGCGATATGGATATTACAACGATAATAGGTATCATACTGGGGACGGTGTTGATTACATTTGGTATCGTATTTGATATGGCTACACTGTCAATTGATTTTACCAAAATGGGAAACTTCTTTGATGCACCCAGTATTTTGATTGTAGTCGGCGGTACATTGGCAGCTGTTATTGCCAGTTTTCCTGCGAGTATGCTCAAGCAAATTCCAAAACACTTTAAGGTTATGATGGATGGTGGCAGATACAATCCTATGGAATACATTGATTTGTTGGTTGAATTTGCCCAAATCGCCAGAAAAAATGGTCTTTTGGCTTTGGAAGAAAAAGCAAATCAAGCAACAGACCCTTTTTTGAAACAAAGTATTATGTTGATTGTAGATGCAACAGACCCAGAAAAAGTAAGAGAAATGCTCAATAATGACTTGGAATATCTTTCAGAACGTCATAGCAATTCTGTGAATATGTATGAAAAAGCAGCAGCATATGCACCAGCATTTGGTATGATTGGTACATTGGTTGGTTTGATTAACATGTTAAAGGGTATGAATTTTGAAGATAGCGGCGGCGCAGGTAATTTGGGTAAAGATATGTCTACAGCATTGATTACAACATTTTATGGTTGTATATTGGCGAATTTGATATTTATGCCAATTGCAAAAAAATTGAGTGGTAAAAATGATGAAGAATACCTTTGCAAACAGATTATCATTGAAGGCGTTTTGTCTATACAATCTGGGGAAAACCCAAAATTTATGAAAGAAAAACTGTTATCTTACTTAACACAGGCACAAAGAGAATTGGCACAAGAAGAAACAGGTGGAAGCGAATAATAGGGATGTGTTTTTATGGCAAAAAAGCCTAGACAAGAAGAAGGCAGTGACTGGATGGGCACCTATGGCGACATGGTAACATTGTTGCTATGCTTTTTTGTACTATTATATTCTATGTCAACGGTGGATACAAATAAATGGGAACTGCTTGTAAAAAGCTTTAATCCAAATGCAAAAGAAGTTTCTCAAATTGTAACAAATACAGCCCCGAATGATGGGGAATATGATGTAGAGGGTAGTGTAGACCCATCAACAGATGCCAGCGAGTTTGACCAATTGTTTTATACATTATCAGAATATGTGGCAGAAAATAATATGCAAGAAAGTGTAGAGCTTTCTAAAGGGGATGGTTTTACATTTATAACATTCCGTGATAATGTATTTTTTGATGGTAATAGTTATGTGCTCAAAGACGAAGGAAAAATGATATTGGATGAATTTTGTGGTGCGGTGAATGCTGCAAAAAACTCCATACAAGAAATTCAGGTTTTGGGGCATACATCACAAGCAAGTCTGAATATACCAAATGAACCTGTCAGTGATAGGTTTTTGGCATCAAATAGAGCGACAGAAGTGTTGCTTTATATTCAACAAAAGAATGTAATTGACCCTGCAAAGTTGGTATCTAGTGGATATGGACAACATAGACCAATTAGTTCTTTTGAAACAAGAGAATCAAGGGCCAAAAATAGACGTGTGGAAATACTCATTACCAAAACAGATAGTGTGGTAAAAGTATTAGACCAATATTATGAAGAAGCAGATATGATACATATAGATTAGTATGCCGATATCTGTGATACAAAGCAAATGTTGGTGTAGAAAGGGGGGAATTACCGTAAATGGCAGAAGTATTATCACAAAGCCAGATTGATGCACTTATCAATTCCATGGCAGGCGGTGGCGCTGGTGACGCAGAAGAAACAAAAAAAGAAGAAAAAAAATATAAAAAGTATGACTTTTATAGCCCCAAAAAATTTACAAAAGATAAATTGAAAATGTTATTGGGTATATATGAAAATTATGCCAGGTTAGCTTCTTCTCGCATCAACAGCCTTGCACGTGCATCTTGTCAGGTGGAGGTACTTGCGGTAGAAGAACAAAGATATTATGAATTCAGCAATGCACTAAACGACAATGACGTTTTGACATTGATTGATGTGAAAATGCCAGATGGAAGTGTACAGACACCAGTGGTGTTGCATACTTCCAACCAACTAATGTTATGCATGATAGATAGAATGCTTGGCGGAAGTGGTGAAAGTATAGAAGAAATATCGGTATCTTATAC
>JAHHTV010000290.1 GCA_020024395.1 Anaerotignum sp.
TTGCAATGTATTGATATATTTGGTAGCAAAATTGTTTTCTGGTTGTAAAGATGTGCTGATAATCCAATGTTTTAATGCATCAGCAATATGACCAACTTCCAAATGCACCAATCCTAATAAATTTCTAGCATATATGTTATTTTTATTAAATAATACACTTTGTTCCAATACTGCAATCGCTTTTGATAAATCTCGTTCATTTGCCGCTTGCAATCCTTCGTTATAACAACGAATGGATGCATTTTTCATTTTTTCAAATATGAAAATATCCGCTTGACAATATGGACAAATATAACCTGATGAAACATTTTTCCCACAATTTGGGCATTTCATCTATCATCGACTCCTTTTATTCTGATTTGAAATTTGTTTTTCTGTGATTTTGGTCATTGGCAATATGTTGTAAAATGTCCAATAAATCTTGCATTTGTGTATGTTGTAATGCATCTTCCATATCACTGATTTCAGATATGGGTTTATATTTTTGTAATTCTGTTTGAAAATCAATCATCATTTGATATTCTCCTTATCTTTTTGTAATATGCCATGAATTGCACCAATTAAATATAAAGACCCACAACATACGATGATGTCTTGTTCTTGTGTGATTTTCTTTGCAAGTAAAAATGCTTTTTGTACATCTGGTTCTGCAAAAACTAGCTTTTGATATTTGCTTGCGATATTTTGTAATATAGAAACATCTGTTTTTCTATGATTTTTTGTTTCGGTACATACTGTTTGATGTACCAAAGGCAATATTTTTTCAATCATTGCTTCAAATGCTTTATCTTGTAAAATACCCAAAAGCAATGTGATTTTTTTATTTTTTGTATAAATGGGCAATGTTTCGGCTAATTTTGTAATACCATCTATATTATGTGCGCCATCTAATAAAAGTAAAGGCTTTTGTTGTATAAATTCCATTCTACCACGCCATTTTGTTTTGGCAATGCCTTGTAAAATGGCAGAGGGAGAAAGAGAAAGCCCATGTTTTTGTAATACAGCACAGGCATTTAATACAGTCACACAATTTTGTATTTGATATGCACCAAGCAAAGGCAATTTGACATTTTCGTAGCAAATCAAATTATTTTTCACTGAAAAAATAGTTTGTCCAATTTCTGTGCAATGTATACAAATCGTATTTTCTATTTCGCAATAAAATGGGGCAGAGATTGTTTGGGCAATTTCTTTTGCCATATGATATATCGTTTGTTGTTGTGGATATAATAAAACAGGACAATCTTTTTTGATGATGCCACATTTTTCATATGCTATTTCTGAAATAGTATTACCCAAAAAAGCAGTATGGTCTATGCTAATAGACATTATCAAACTTAGTAGTGGTTGTGTTATGACATTTGTGGCGTCATATCGCCCACCCAAACCAACTTCCAATACAACAATATCTACACAACAATCTGCAAAATAAGCAAATGCCGCTGCTGTTAAAATTTCAAACAATGTGGGCGGTTCTGCCATTTGTCTACAATCATTTTTGATTTGTGTGATATATTTTGCAAAATCTGTATCTGATATGGGATTTTGATTGATTTGTATTCTTTCATTATAATATAACAAATGTGGTGATGTATACATACCAACACAATAACCATTTTCTTGCAATATAGAAGAAAGCATGGCAACCGCAGACCCTTTTCCGTTTGTACCTGCTACATGAATACAACGCAATTTTTCTTGTGGATTGCCCATCAAATATAATAATGTTTTCATGCGTTCTAGTGTGGGTATTGTACCAACTTGTGTTTCTTGCTCCAAATAAGCAATACAATCTGTATAATACATATC
>JAHHTV010000291.1 GCA_020024395.1 Anaerotignum sp.
ATTACGTATGATAAAAATATTTGGGACAAACAAGCAGCAGAACGTGCAACATATTGGAATACGTTGTATACAGAACAATATGACAAAATTTATTCTTGTTTGCATGATGGATTTTCAACAGAATATGCGGATTTGTTGGAAAAGAAAATTGGCATGAAATTAGAACCAGGATATGAAGCAATGTCAGAAAAGGCATTTGCTTTGGCAGAAAAAGAACAAAATTTGATACAAAAATATCAACAAACAGCAGCAAAGTCTTATGTGGCACAGGTAGATGGTGTTGTATGGGACGATGAAAAATTGCAGAAAGCAAATATTTCAGATGAAAAATACCAAAAAATTAGCGAGGCTTTGGCAAAAGAACGGAATGAAGCAGTGGGGAATTGTTATCAAGCATTGGTACAAGTACGAAAAGAAATTGCAAAAGAAGCAGGATATCATGATTATACAGAATATGCAACTGACATGTATGCAAGGGATTATACAGCAGAAGATGCAAAACAGTTTTGTGAAAATGTAAAAACATATATTGTGCCATTGTATGAAAAAATTTGGAAAAAAATTGAACAAAAAGAAAACATATCAAAAGAATTGTTGACATTTGAAAATAATAAGACAGAAGATATTATGAACACTGTGGGGTCTGCGATAGCAAATATTTCTCCAGAGTTAAGCAATATTTATACCCATATGTGTCGATATGGATTATACAATTTGGAAGAACCGTCTGCACAGCGTGTGGGTGGTGCATATACTGTGGGTATGCCATATTATCAAGATGCATACTTGTTTGCAAATAAAGAAAATACATATGTAGATTATCAAACAATGTTGCATGAATTTGGACATTTTGCGTCATATTGTTATGACGAAACACCAGACTTGTTCCGTGGGTTTTCGGTAGATGTAGCAGAAATACAGTCACAAGCATTGGAATTGTTGGCTTTACATGAAGCAAATACCATGTTTGGAGAAAGAGCAGAAACATATACTTTGACAGAATTAAGTGATATTTTGTTTACCATTATGAGTGCAGCAATGATGTATGAATTTGAAGATGTAATATATCATCATACAGATATGACATTAACAGATATGAACCGTTTGTTTGCAGATATACAACAAGAGTATCATGCAATGTTTTTTGAAGAATATGATGGATATTGTTATGATTGGATAGAAGTAGAACATTTGTTTAATAATCCTATGTATTATATTGGATATGGAACGTCTGCATTTTCTGCATTGAATATATGGATGATGTCACAACAAGATTATGAAGCGGCTTTGGATACATATTTGAATATTGTACAATATGCCTCTAATAGTTCTTACTTGAATGTGGTAGAAGTTTTTGATTTGGAAAATGTATTTGATAAAAAAGATGTCAAACAAATGACAGAAATGATAGCAAATACAAAAGAATTTGGTGGAACTGGTGAAACACACCAGTCAAAAGGATTGGATTTGCAGAGCGTGTGGAACACAGTATGGAAGATGTTGCTCAATCCAATTATGGCGATTGGTATACAATAATATAAAAAATGATATGAAAAAAGACGAAACAATGGAAATCATTTTCTTGGTTTCGTCTTTTTTTATGGTACAGAAAAGATATATTGTGCAATGTATCCGAAGGATTGAAATATTTTTGTAGCAGAATAAAGTGTTTTTGATAAAAAAATAAATGTGTTTAGAAAAGTAAGAAAAAATTTGACGAATTTTTGTAAAAAATTTGTTTTGTATCTGTAACAAAGATAAATGTTTTTCTGAAAAAGACAAAAAGCATTGAC
>JAHHTV010000292.1 GCA_020024395.1 Anaerotignum sp.
ACCATATACTGCATTTGTGTATCTGCCTTCTGCATTTGTCAACAAAGGTACGCCATAAAATGCACGGTTTACAATGCTGTTGCCATCAATCAACATGATTTTTTCTGTCATAATATCCCCCTGTCTTTGTAAAGTTTTCATAAATTTTATTATACACCATATTCCGAAAAAAAGTATGACAATCCACAAAAAAATTTTTTACAAAAAAAACAAAAAGGACACATTCACAATTTCCTTTTTGTTTCATAATATAATATCAAATTTGTCATTCACATATTAGGAGGACACTCATGAAAAAACAAATTGCTTTGGGGCTTTGTGCAGTATTGGGTATATCTATTTTTGCAGGCTGTGCCAAACAAGACACCACCACAGCACTCACACCTGTTCGCTTAAATGAAGTCGTACATTCTGTGTTTTATGCCCCACAATATGTTGCACAAGAATTGGGATTTTTTGAAAAAGAAGGCTTGGACGTCACTGTCACAACAGGCAATGGTGCAGACAAATCCATGACCGCTTTGCTTTCTGGCTCTGCAGATATTGCACTTCTTGGTACAGAAGCAGGTATTTATGTATACAACGAAGGAAAAGAAAACTATCCAAAAGCATTTTTGCAGTTGACACAACGTGCAGGCAATTTCTTGGTATCTCGCACAGAACAACCAGATTTTCAATGGACAGATTTGAATGGAAAATCTGTGATTGGTGGACGTTTGGGCGGTATGCCAGAGCTTGTTTTGGAATATGTGTTGCGTGAAAACGGTATGACACCTTTCCAAGATGTTGATATTATCAATAACATTGATTTTACATCTACCGCAGGTGCTTTCACAGGCGATGTAGGCGATTATACCGTAGAGTTTGAACCCGTTGCCACCACATTAGAACAAAATGGTACAGGGCATATTGTTGCATCATTGGGCGAAGCCAGTGGCGACATTCCTTACACCGTTTATATGACAAATGATACATGGTTAGAAGAAAACCCAAAAACCATTACCGCATTCACAAAAGCCATATATCTTGGGCAAATTTGGGTAGAAACCCATACACCTGAAGAAATTGCAAAAGTCATATTGCCACAATTCCCAGAATCCGATTTACAAACACTGACCACAATTATAGAACGTTACAAAAACCAACACACATGGAAAACAGACCCCGTATTTTCTGAAGAAGGCTTTACACATATACAAAACATCATGGAACAAGGCGGAGAACTTTCCCATCGTGTACCTTTTACAGATTTTGTTGTAAATACATTTGCAGAAAACGTTGTTTCCGCAGGTGTAAAATAATCACAAACTAAATTCTTTTACTTGGGGGTCATGTGCAAGAATATCTGCCAAATCCACACAAGTGATGGCATTTTCTCGGCTGACCTCCAATATAATGGAAATGGTATCATCTTCCTCTTTTTTCATTTTCATATTATGAATGACAATATTTCTTCTTGCCAATTCCAGTTTTAATCGTTCCAATCCATTTGCCGCATTGACATATCGTACAGAAATTGTTTCATATATCGGGCCGTCCCATTTTTTCAAATATTCATACAAAACAATTTGTATCACCAATATCAATACTGTTGCCACAAATGCCACAACATACAATCCAGCCCCCATTGCCAAGCCAATACCTGCTGTTGTCCAAACACCAGCCGCTGTTGTCAGACCACGAATGGAAACCCCTCTTACAAATATCACACCTGCACCCAAAAAAGAAATCCCCGTAATCACATTGGCTGCAAGACGGGAAGGGTCTAGTGAAATGTCTTCATGT
>JAHHTV010000293.1 GCA_020024395.1 Anaerotignum sp.
TCCATCATTTATGATTTTACCATTTGTATATGTTTCAATTCTATCTGCAATAACATAGCGTAAATCTGCATCTGGATTTTCCAATTTTTCTGGATATAATAAAACAATGATTGTCTGCATATTCTATTCCTTTCTGTCATTCATATATATGCAACAAATGATTTACCATACCAACAATTTCGCCACCCTGCATATAAATTCTTGGCACACGTTTTGACACCATACAAGTCACTTCATAATTGATGGTATGCAATTTTTCTGCCAATTCTTCCACTGGCAATACAGCATTTTCTTGTTTGCCAAACACAACCACTTCATCGCCCATTTTTACATCAGGAATATCTGTCACATCCAACATCGTTTGATCCATACAAATACGCCCCACCACAGGTGCAAATTTTCCATGAACCAACATACGAGATTGATTGGACAAAACTCTTGCATACCCATCAGCATACCCAATTGGCACAGTTGCAATAATGCGGTCTGTTTGTGCAGTATATGTTCTGCCATAAGAAAGCTGTGAACCTGCTTTCACTTTTTTCACCAAACCAATGGTTGTTTTTAATGTCATTAAAGGTTTTATATCTATTTTTTCTTGGCATTCATCAGAAGGCATCATGCCATATGTAATCACACCTGCACGGCACATATCCAAATGTTTTTCAGGATATGTCATAATGGTTGCACTATTTGCACAATGACGCAATCCCACATCCACACCCGCTTTTTGCAATGCATCTATCATTTTTGTAAATCTTGTAAACTGCATTTCTGTAAATGCGGGGTTGTCACCTGTATAAGCATCTGCAACCGCATAATGTGTGAATATACCTGTAATATGGAGATTTTTCATTTTGCTTACTGCAATAATCTCTTGCAAAGACTGTGCAAAATTTTCATCATCAGTTTGGAAACCCACTCTGCTCATACCAGTATCCAATTTCACATGGCAATCTATGCATACACCCAGTTCTTCTGCTGCTGCCTGCAATCTTTGTGCATAGTCCATGCCCATCAACGCTTGTGTAATATGGTATTTTGCCAAAATATCTGTATATTGTATGGGTGTAAATCCCAGAACCAATATCGGCTTTTCAATTCTTTGATTTCTCAAGCTGATGCCTTCTTCCAAACTGGCAACACCAAACCAATCAAAACCAGCTTCTTGCAATTTTCTAGCAATAAATCCATCACCATGACCATAGCAGTCAGCTTTTGCAACACCCATCACTTTTGTATCTGGGTTCATTTTGGAACGAATTTGTTGCATATTGTACGCCAATGCATCTAAATCAATTTCTGCCCATGTTCTTCTGATAAAATCCATACTTTGATACTCCCCTTCTGTATTGTACATGACAAAAGCACAAATGACTTTTGTACAATGCCAAATACATTATAGCATAACACATTTTGGTTTTCAATATATACCAAAAAAAAATCTTTTTATAATATTTTTTTATTTATTTTTACAATCAAATTCCTTTTTATGCCAAATAGAAACGAGAAAATAATTCAAAAACTTCTTCTAATCCTGTTGTTATTTTATCATTTTCGCCGATAACTGCATAAGACAATCGTTCATCCATCAACGCCATCATTGCTTCATGATTATCTGGATATACTTTTTCTGTTGCAACCACAATTTTTACATCATTTTTTTTATCATTTTGTATACTACGAAATGACCAAACAAATCTTTGTTCACCAATTTTCAAAAATACACACTCTTGTTCTATTTTTTCTATCTCTA
>JAHHTV010000294.1 GCA_020024395.1 Anaerotignum sp.
ATATAAAGCAGTGTGTTTTGTATACATATGAAAAAAATGGCGTGAAAAGCATGAAAGGCATGAATATTAGCACGAATGGTTTGAATTTTGGAAATTTTTTGCAATAAAAGGCAGAATGACAACTTTTGACACGAAAACATAGCAATTCCATAAATGAATCAGTATAATAAGGTCTGCGCAGCGATTGTTTCCAAAAGACACGTGGGGGGATTACAATGGTACAAGAAAGCAAGAAAATTCGGGTAGTAATTGCAGACAGAGATGTGTTTTTTTCACAAAAATTAAAACATTGTCTGGAAAGAAAGGGTGATATGACTGTTGTTGGAGTAACGGACAATGGTCCGGAAGCTCTACATATGATTGTCCAAACAAAGCCGGATGTGCTGCTGTTAGATGCACTTTTGGGCGAATGTGATGGTGTTTGGGTATTGGAAAATATCAAACAGCATCAAATCAATTGTGTGAGCATTATGATTTCAGCAATTGATAATGATACCATCGTCAGACAGGCAATCGCCATGGGTGCAGCGTATTATATGGTAAAGCCGATACAAGGGGATTTGCTCTTGGAACGCATCCATCAGATGATGCAAAAACCAGCACAATACGAAGCAGCAGAAAACAATATTGTAGATATCATGGAACGACCAGCAGCAGAGCCGCATAGAGGCAATTCATTGGAGGCAGAAATTTCTGCACTCATCAGCCGTATGGGGATACCGGCAAGCATCAAGGGATATCATTTTATTCGTGAAGCTGTTGCAATGGCAGTACAGGACAGTGAAGTGATGGTTGGGATTACAAAAGGACTGTATCCAGATATTGCAAAAATGTATCATACAACAGCAAGCAAGGTAGAACGTGCCATTCGTCATGCGATCGAAAATGCATGGAAGAAAAATGGACAAAGCATTTATTTTGAGATTTCTGGTTATATGATGAAGGACAAGCCGACAAATGGTCAATTTATTGCAATTTTGGCAGAGTATTTCCGTATGCAAAGAGGTGCAGAACGGTCAAATATGTACACAAAAACCACACAAGCAGTCAAAACCAATCAAAAGGATGAAAATCTTGTATTGGCTTTATTCTAAGTAATGTGGAAAAAGACAAAAGTAAGTATGTCATGAAAGAGAGAAAAAGATGATGTGGAGTAGTAAGATTGAGGAATATTGAATGGGAAAAAAGAAGGTACTGTGATAATTCAGTAGTGCTGTATTTCCAACTGGTACGCAGAAGATCGTCAATGGTAAGAAGCAAGTAGCGAGTGAAGGGGTGTTTGTGATAAGATTAACAGTATGAAATAATGCAAGCGCAGATTATCAAAGTGATACTTGAGATAAAATATTTCTTGACTTAGAAATAATTGAAATTATGAAAAAGGATATATTGGGGGAAAAATAAGCCTTTCGTTTTGTATAAAACAAAGGCTTATTTTATATGGCAAAACAATATCTTATGGTTGCTTTGTACAAACAGAGGCATTGTATGAAGGAAGCGGTATCTGTTTTTTGCTGTCAAAACATATAAATTTTCGGAAAAGGTTGATTTTTCGCCATTTTCGTTGCAAAAACTGTCAAGCTATGCTATGCTATTTAAGATTATCAGGATGAGGGTTTCTGAAAATATCAGACATGGTATGTTTTGGTTGTTTCAGAAAGAACCCAAAAGAGAAAATGGAGGAATTTTATGTTAACAAGCAAACAAAGAGCATATTTGCGTTCTCTTGCAAATGGCAT
>JAHHTV010000295.1 GCA_020024395.1 Anaerotignum sp.
TCTTGGCATATAAAGAAGATTTGAGCAGAGTATATTTTGTTCACCCAAAAAGAGAAACTGTGTTTGACAGACCTTGTTATAAAAGTGTTTCTGATATTGATGATACGATTGATTTGATGATTATTTGTACAGCACAAAAAACAGTCATTCCTTTGTTGGAAGAAGGGGCAAAAAAAGGCTGTGGCGGTGCAGTGGTATATGCAAGTGGTTATGGAGAAATCGGAACAGAAGAAGGCAGACAAAATGAAAAAGAATTGAAAGAGGTTGCCGAAAAATTGGGCATCGCAATTATGGGCCCAAACTGTGCAGGTTTTGTAAATTATATTGACCAAGCATTTGCATTTGCGTTTATTTCTGAAAAAAGAGACCGTACAGGAAAAGTTGGGGTGATTTCTCAAAGTGGGCAGCTATGCTTGTCTATGATGGATGACCCTGGTATGAGATTTTCTTACAGTATTTCTGCAGGTAATGCAAAAATTGTGCAGATGGAAGATTATATGGACTTTTTGGTGGATGACGAAAACACAAAGGTGTTGGCAGTATACATAGAAGGTGTAAAAAATCCTACAAAATTTGTGCAAGTGTTGCAAAAAGCAGCGAAAAAGAAAAAACCAGTTGTGATATTGAAAGTTGGCAAAAGTGCAAAAAGCCAGCAGATTGCAGCCTCTCATACAGGTAGCTTGTCTGGTTCTGACAAATCTTTTGATGCAGTGTTAAAGAAATTTGGGGCAATTCGTGTAGATGATTTGGAAGAATTGATTGCAATGTCTATGATGCTTTCCACATTGCCTTGTATGCCGACAAAAGCAGCATTTTCTACTATGTGTTTGTCTGGTGGGGAAACAGCAATTTCCGCAGATGTGGCTAGCTTGAATGGTTTGGAGTATCCAAATTTTGCACCAGAAACATTGGCAAAGTTGAAAGAACAGTTGCCTTCTTATGCAACACCAAATAATCCACTGGATATGACAGCAAGTTTGTCTTATGATGCAGATTTATATGCAGGTGCATTGCGTACAGTTGTGGATGACCCCAATGTGGGTATGGTGATTATTGGTTACACATTGTTGTATGAAATTGCAGACCCTGCAATTCACTATATGTATCAAGGTATTCAAAAAGTAATTGAAGAAGGACATGGCAAACCGATTGTGATGTTGCCTTTTGCAGAAAACACCAGAAATCCAGAATATCAGAAAAAATTGTTTGATATTGGCGTACCTGTGTTGCCACCTCCTGTATATGCATTTAAGCTGTTGAAATATTTGGCAGATTATGTTGCTTATTTTGAAAATGAACACACATATGATTTGGCAACGCCAGAAAAAGCACCTGTTTCACCAGTGGCATTGTCTGAATATGAAAGTAAACAGCTTTTGGCAAAATATCATGTGCCAGTTCAAAAAGAAATTATTGCAAAAAATATAGATGAAGCAGTTGCATTTGCAAAAGAACAAAATGTGCCTTTGGCAATGAAAATAGAATCTGCTGATATTTTACACAAAAGTGATGTGGGCGGTGTGAAACTGAATGTATTGGGTGAAGATGCAGTACAAGAAGCGTACACAGCGATTATGACAAGTGTAAAAGAAAAGAAACCAGAAGCAAATATCAATGGTATTTTAATGGCACCAATGATGCAAAAAGGTGTGGAAATGATTATTGGTGTGAATAATGACCCACAGTTTGGCCCTATGGTTATGGTAGGTATGGGTGGTGTCTTTGTAGAATT
>JAHHTV010000296.1 GCA_020024395.1 Anaerotignum sp.
GGTTCAAAAATTATGAAAGATGTAGTTATTGTTAGTGCAGTCAGAACACCCATTGGTGTATTACAAGGTGCATTATCTACTGTTTCCGCAGCAGAACTGGGTTCTATTGTTATCAAAGAAGCATTGCAAAGAGCAAATGTTGCACCAGAAATGATAGACGAAACATTATTTGGTTGTGTATTGCAAGCAGGTAAATACCAAGGCATTGCCAGACAAGCAGCAGTCAATGCAGGTATTCCTGTAGAAAAACCTGCACTTGCCATCAATATGATTTGTGGTTCTGGTTTGCGTTCTGTTGCTATGGCAACACAAGCAATCAAATGTGGTGATGCAGATGTTGTCGTTTGTGGCGGTACCGAAAACATGAGCCAAGCACCTTATGTATTAAACCAAATGAGAAAGGGTAACAAAATGGGTGATTGTACTGTTTTGGACTCTATGGTAATTGATGGCTTGACAGATGCATTCAACAAATACCATATGGGCATTACAGCAGAAAACGTTGCAGAACAATTTGGCGTAACAAGAGAAATGCAAGACGCTTTTGCACTGCGCAGCCAACAAAATGCAGAAAAAGCACAAAAAGAAAGACGTTTCCAAGATGAAATCGTTCCTGTTACTGTAAAAACAAAAAAAGGGGATATCGTTGTTTCTGAAGACGAATATCCAAAGCATGGTACAACCATTGAAAACTTATCTAAACTGAAACCCGCTTTCAAAAAAGATGGTACTGTAACTGCTGGTAATGCTTCTGGTATCAATGATGGTGCAGCTGCCCTGATACTGATGTCCGCAGACAAAGCAAAAGAATTGGGTATCAAACCAATTGCTACCATCAAAGGGTATGGTTCTGCTGGTGTTGACCCTTCCATCATGGGTATTGGCCCCATCGAAGCTTCTAAAAAAGCATTACACCAGGCAGGCATTACCGTTTCTGATTTGGATTTGATTGAATCCAACGAAGCATTTGCTGCACAATCTATCGCTGTTGCCAACGAATTAGGCTTCGATATGGAAAAAGTAAATGTAAACGGTGGTGCGATTGCTTTGGGACACCCCATTGGTGCTTCTGGTGCCAGAATATTAGTGACACTGCTTTATGAAATGAAAAAACGTCAATCCAAATATGGTTTGGCGACACTTTGCATCGGTGGTGGTATGGGTACATCACTTGTTGTTGAAATGTAATACACAACAAAACAGAATACAAGTTTATCTTGTATTCTGTTCTATTTCATTTTTATAAATTTCAGGATGATTGACTTTCGTAGAAACATCAATTTCCTTTGCAATGGCATAGCGATGTGACCAAAGACTTAAATCTTTTAATGCCCTTTCCAAATTTTGACCATATTCTGTCAAAGAATATTCTACACGAGGCGGCATTTCGGCATAGATTTTTCTGATCACAATATCAGCTTCTTCCAGTTCTCGCAACTGTTGCGTCAATGTTTTTTGGGTGATACCTGGTATCATTTTTGTCAATTCGGAAAAGCGTTTTGTTCCACCTAATAAGTAATATACAATTCGCATTTTCCATTTGCCACCAATCAAAGCATCTAATAATTGCAATGAACATTGATACTCTTTTGTAAGTTTCGCCATTGTACTTTCCCCCCTTAATAATTAATAACTCATTTTGTTACAAAACAAAAATATAAATCCTATAATTTTTGTTATTTTGTTTGATTATAAACATTTTTCAACAATAT
>JAHHTV010000297.1 GCA_020024395.1 Anaerotignum sp.
CGAATATAGAAAATGTCCTGATCTATTGGTTTGTAAAAGGGAAAAATTCTGATTATCAGAGTATTGTAAACTGCTTAAATAAAATAATAGAAGGAAGATGAATGGAATGGAAATTATTAAACTTCCGTCTGCAATTGAAAAAGAACGGAAGCATATGCGTTCAAAGCGACTTAAAAGCAATAAGAATGCATATAAGCAATTAAAAGAGATGATGGTGCCTAGTGAATTGAAACTTGCACAGTTTCGTAAATATTATCATCCTGTTTTGTCTACGAGGGAAAAGGAGACTCTAATCAATATGGGTCTTAATCCATGGTCAATGGAGGGTTTGAAATATGTTGGAGATTGTAAAAGGTTCAATATTACCTTGGGTGTGTCTGTACCTAGGAATGATGATGAATATTAAAACTTTTATCAATTTGAACATCCTAGTATGCCCATACATAGCAGTCTTACACTTCGGTGCAAGGCTGCTTTTTCATGTGAGAAAGGAGCAGATACAAATGAAATTAGTATTGGCTGAAAAGCCATCCGTAGCACAAAGTATTGCAAAGGTACTGGGTGCTACAAAAAGATGCGATGGCTATTTGGAAGGCAATCATTACCTGGTAAGCTGGTGCATAGGTCATTTGGTAGAGCTTTGTCAACCTGAAGCATACAATGAAGCCTATAAAAAATGGTCGTATGCAGATCTTCCGATTGTTCCGCAGGAATGGAAGTATCAGGTATCTACCAGCACAAGAAAACAGTTTGATATTCTCAAAAAGCTGATGGCAAGAGAGGACGTAGAAAGCCTTATTTGTGCAACAGATGCAGGACGAGAGGGCGAGCTGATTTTTCGTTTGGTGTATCACCAATGCAGATGTAAAAAGCCATTTGAGCGACTTTGGATTTCATCTATGGAGGATAGTGCTATCAAGGAGGGATTTGAAAACCTTCGCCCCGGAACTCAATACGATGCTTTGTATGAAGCAGCACTTTGTCGAGACCGTGCCGACTGGATTGTCGGTATCAACGGTACTCGACTTTTTTCATGCCTTTATGGGCAAACCCTCAATGTTGGTCGTGTTATGACACCCACCCTTGCCATGGCTGTAATGCGTGAATCTGCAATTTCCGCATTTAAGCCAGAATCATTTTTTACAGTAGAGCTTCATTTGAATGGTTTTACGGCATCCAGTGAGCGTATCAAAAACAAGGAAACAGCTGAAAACATCGAAGCAGCCTGTCAGGGAAAAACAGCCGTTATAAAAAAGGTGGAGTGCAAAGAAAAAACAGAAAGACCACCTGCTCTTTATGATTTGACCAGCTTACAGAGAGATGCCAACCGTCAGCTTGGTTTTACAGCTCAGCAGACATTGGATTATACACAGAACCTTTATGAAAAGAAGTTCGTTACCTATCCCCGTACAGACAGCAGATTTCTGACGGAAGATATGGGAACAATGCTGCCAGAATTGGCTCAACAGGTGTTTTCCACTTTCCAATTTACAGATGCTCATGAAACTCCTGTTCATACAAATCAGGTGATAAACAACAAAAAAGTTTCCGATCACCATGCAATTATCCCAACAAGAGAGATTGTAAAAGCAAACCTCTCCGAACTGCCAAAAGGTGAATATTCTATTCTGAATCTGATTGCCACCAGATTGATATGTGCAGTGGGTGATCCCTTTCAATATGCGGAAACTGTTGTGGAGTTGGAATG
>JAHHTV010000298.1 GCA_020024395.1 Anaerotignum sp.
CAAATACACGTGCTGGACCTTCATGACAAAGCATCTCCTGTGCCACTGCACTTCTTTTTACTACGCAGCCCTCTGTTGCGATATTCCCCCATAAAACTGCGATTCCTCCATTTTCACTGTATGGATGATCTATTGATCGAATGACATTTGTATTTTTGTTTTTTGCAGAAGCGATATTTTCTTCTAACGTTTTTCCTGTCGCTGTGATGACATCCAAATTCAGAAGTCCTTTTTTTGCAAGCTCTGCTTGTACAGCAGGAATACCACCAGCCTGATTCAAATCTGAAATATGTGTTTGTCCTGCTGGTGCCAAATGACATAAGTTCGGTACTTTGTTTGAGATCTGATTAAAAATATCCAAATCCAATTCCACACCTGCTTCATTTGCAATTGCCAATAAATGCAATACACTGTTTGAAGAACAGCCCAAAGCCATATCACAAGCAACTGCATTATAAATACTTTTGGTATTGATGATATCTCTTGCTTTGATATCTCGTTCTACCAAATCCATAATTGCCATACCTGCATATTTTGCAAGCAGCATACGACCATTCGAAACTGCTGGAATGGTACCATTTCCCGGAAGTGCAATACCGATTGCTTCACAAAGACAGTTCATACTATTTGCAGTATACATTCCGGCACAAGAACCACAACCTGGACAAGCACCAGTTTCATATTCGTATAACTTTTCATCATCAATGAGATTTGCTTTTCTTGCCCCTACTGCTTCAAACATCGTAGATAAACTGATTTCTTGATCATCTACCATGCCAGGCATCATTGCACCACCAGAACAAACCACTGCTGGTATATTCATGCGTACTGCTGCCATTACCATCCCAGGTACAATTTTGTCACAATTTGGTACCAATACCAATCCATCCAAAGCATGTGCCATTGTCATAGTTTCTACACTATCTGCAATTAATTCACGACTTGCAAGACTATATTTCATACCAATATGTCCCATGGCAATACCATCACATACACCAATTGCAGGAATCATAATGGGTGTTCCCTTTGCCATCCGCACTCCTGCTTTTACAGCTTCTGTAACCTTGTCCAAATTAAAATGCCCTGGCACAATTTCACTATGTGCAGAAACAACACCAATCAATGGACGATCCAATTCTTCTTTTGTATATCCCATCGCATAAAATAGGCTTCTTGCAGGTGCTTTTTCCATACCCTGCGTGACCTGCGCACTTCTTCTTTTTTCCATCTGCCTTCCTCCATTCCAGAGATTTTTAGGAAAACAGCGAGTCGTTTAAGACTCGCTGTTATATTTTGATTATTTTTTCAGCCAACTCATCATTTCTCTCAATTCTTTGCCTACCTGACACAACTGATGATTTGCTGCTTTTTTACGAGATGTCAGGAATTTTGCTTTCCCTCCTGCATTCATTTCCTGCACAAATGTGCTTGCAAAAGTACCATCTTGAATTTCGATCAAAACCTGCTTCATTGCTTCTCTGGTTTCTTTTCCAATGATACGTTTGCCTGTGATATAATCACCATACTCTGCAGTATTAGAGATGGAATATCGCATTTTTTCAAATCCGCCTTCATAGATCAAATCTACAATCAGCTTCATTTCATTGATACACTCAAAGTATGCCATTTCCGGTGCATAACCGGCTTCTACCAGTGTTTCAAATCCTGCTGTCATCAGCTCACAAACACCGCCACACAATAC
>JAHHTV010000299.1 GCA_020024395.1 Anaerotignum sp.
ATATTACTTACATCAAAAGATAGTATTCCAAGTTGGACTCAGAAAAAAATAGATAAAGTAACAGAAGTATATATAATAGGTGATGATGAAGTAATATCAGAATCTATAGAAAATAAAATAAAATCAGATGGAAAAGTTGTAAATGTGATAATGTCAGCAGAGCCAGACAATATTGATGCCAGCTATGGGGATAGTAGTGCAAAAGGTGCCATTATATTGGAAGTATAAGAGTCCTTGTTGCGTTTAGATAAAAATGGTATGGTACAGCCAGCAGGTGCAGAACGTTGGGATGTTTCAGAAGATGGATTGGTATATACATTCCATTTGAGAGATAACAAATATGCAAATGGTAATTCTGCACTTGCACAAGATTATGCAAATATATTGGTTCGTACATTAGACCCTGAAGTCGCAAGTACATATGCAGCAACATATTACTTTATTGAATGTGTAGAAGCATATAACACTGGCACAGGTGCAAAAGAAGATGCTGCTATCAAAGCATTAGATGAGAAAATATTGGAAATCAAATTAACAAAACCCATTCCATATTTTACACAGATGATGACATCTATGCAATTTACACCAATCCAAGAAGAACATACAGAAGGGGATAAAAATATCTCCTATGGTGCGGATACAAAAAATATGAGTTTCTCTGGACTATTTTTGGTTGAAGATTGGACAATAGGACAAGGTTTTGTATTGAAGAAAAATCCAGAATATTGGGATGCAACAAGTGTCAATTTGGATACAATCAATTATTTACTGGTACAAGAAACTAATACACAACAGTTGATGTTTGAACAAGGGAAAGTGGATATTTTGGAAAATATTACAGCAGAATATATGGACAAATCTGCACAAAAAATGAAAAATAACGAAATTCGTTTGTTTGAATATGCAAAACAAAGTTTGTTGTATTTGTCATTCAACAACCAAGATCCAGAAGGTATTTTTACAAATGCAAAAATTAGACAAGCATTTTCATTGGCGATTGACAGAGAAACTTATGTGGAAAAGGTATTGAAAAAAGATAGTCCTGCATGAGGTATCATTCCACCAGCTACAAATAATGGTGAAACAAAATTCCGTGACCTAGAAGACCCGCTCAAATCTGCGACAGAAGACCCTAAGGCATTGTTTGAAGAAGGGCTTGCAGAAATTGGGAAAATAGCAGATGAAGTAAGCGTAACATTTTTGCAGAAGAATGCAAATAACGATACAAAAGTGAGATCAGAATTTTTTCCAAAATCAATGGGAAATAAAACTGGGCGTAAAAGTAAACATTGAAACAGCAGCAGATAATGCAACATTTAATGCAGTAGTATCAAAAGGATTATATGATATAATTCGTTTGTATTTAATTCACTTGATAAATGGGTTACAGAAGCAAATAATAATCAAAATGTTAATGTTTATGAAATTACAGATCCATATAAAATTGTACTTAAAAGTATTGGGGTATGGGATGGTCATGTAGTTTTTATTGAATGGGTAGATTATGATAATAATAACCAACCACAATTTGTTTATTTCACTGAAGCAAATTGGAACCATTATGATGATATGAAAAAAGGTATATATTATCCAGAAGAAAATGGATATTGATACATTTTGAAAACATGCTGGAAAACAATTTATTGGTTATGTTGTTGCAAAATAAATTTGAAGTTTAGAAAAGTATAGTTTTGAAA
>JAHHTV010000003.1 GCA_020024395.1 Anaerotignum sp.
CAAAAAAAATAAAATTATTTTTCCATTATATGCTCAAATACGACAAAAAACAATAAAAATTATCTTAAATATCATTTGCAAAATCATATTGCAATAAAAAAATCATGGCAAAATGCCATGATTTTTCAAATTATAGTTCATCTAATATACCTGCTTTTTGATACAATTCATAAAAATGATTTGTCGGGCCAACGCCCTTTCCAATATCCAAAGCATGGGCAATGGCAACGGTGATATACGCTTTTGCTGTGCGTACTGCTTCTTCTACGGTTTTGCCTTTTGCCAAATTTGCAGCAATACAAGAGGATAATGTGCAACCTGTACCATGTGTATTTTTTGTAGGAATACGGTCAGACTGTAATGTCACAATATTTTTCCCATCATACAGCAAATCGGTTGCGTCATTTTCCAGATGCCCACCCTTTATGAGTACGTGTTTTGCACCCATATCATAAATTGCTTTTGCAGCTTTTTCCATGCTTTCTAAATTATCTATTTTCATGCCTGTAATCACTTCTGCTTCTGGCAAATTCGGTGTAATGACATATGCAAGCGGTATCAAACGAGAAATAAGTGCTTCTTTTGCTTCTGGCTGCATGAGGTCAAATCCACTTTTGGAAATCATCACAGGGTCAAGCACCACATTTTTTGGCTGATATTGTTCCAATTTATCTGCAATGGCATGAATGGTTTCAATTTGTGACACCATACCGATTTTTACACCATGCACCACAATATCTGTAAATATCGCATCAATTTGTCCTTTTATGATTTCTGTATCAATATCTTGGCAACCAAACACCCCTTGTGTGTTTTGTACTGTCACCGCCGTGATGACGCTCATGCCATATGTTCCCTGTGCGGAAAATGTTTTCAAGTCCGCCTGTATGCCTGCACCGCCACAAGTATCAGAACCTGCAATGGTTAAAACATGTTTCATATTGATATACCTCCTTCATTTGTCCGCTGGGAACAAAAAAACACAGCTTGCGAAAAAATATCACTTTGCTGTGTTTGTTTTTGTCGGTTGTTTGCGTTCCTATATCGGCATAACCCGTTTTAGTAAAAAGGGTATCAATCTCAGCCTCTCGGCACCCCCAGCAAATTGATTTTTCTGTATAAGCAAAGGATACCACGACACTTTCACGCTGTCAATATTTTACTGTTTGAATGAAACCAATATACTGCTCATTTTTTCTTCCATTTTACAACCTGCCATATCCAAAAGCCCTTGCATGGGATAATACAAATCCCCATCTACGGTATAGCCTTCCATTTTCATTTCTACATCATTATATGTCAATTTATTTTGTGCTTTTTTTGTGATGTAGCGACTGCTTGGCTCAAGCAACAACTCATTTCCCAATGTGGTAAATGTTCCACTGTTTTTCAATGCCAGTGTTTTTGTATTTGCATCATAAGTTGCGGAACAGCCACCATTTGCAGAAAGCATTGCAGCAAAATCACGCAATCTGACATAAGGTGTACCCATAATGTCTATGGTTTGCCATCTATAATTTTTGTCTTGCATGGTCACTGTTTTTGACAGCATTTTACGATTGTTTTGCAAACCTACCCATTGCAACTCATAAGGTTTGATGGTATCTGTGTAAATACCGTCTATACCATATGCCAACAATTCTTGAAAATATACATATCGATTGATTGTATGTGCATAAACTTGCACATCTTTTGCATGGAAAGTATCTACCACTTCTTTTTTGATACGGCTTTTTTCAATAGTTACAACACCAACGTGATTTACTGCACAAAAATCTGCTATTTTTGCATAATCTGGATTTGCTATTTGATAGAGTGTATACACCCATTGTGGGAAATTATATACTTCTTTTATCCAACCCAACATTTCTTCATTGTATATTTGTGGAACAATACGATTTAATACTTCTGTATTTCCCGTATTGGTTGCGATGTTTTTCAAATCTGTAAATTGTTTTTGTACGGTTTCTTTGTCTGTATTTTTGGTATCTGTAATCAAATATACATCTTTATATTCTCCTAACAAGGCAATCAAATCTTCTGCTGTCATGGGTGTTTGTTCATACACAATTTTTTTATTTTTGTATGTTTGTGTGTCCATAACCAAATTACCTTGTGGCTTGATTTCCAAGCGGTAATAACTACCACCTGCGTCAAAATCATGACGCACCACCAATGTACCATCAGAAGTATATGTAAAATCAGCTTCCAGCACTTTATAGCCACTTTCCCAAGAGGATATAAACGCTTCTTTGGAATTGGTTTCTATTTTTCCGTTATACTCCCCCAACGCATGAGCAACCAAAGGGTTTCCTACTGTCCAATCCGCATTATCAGCATATGCAGGTGTTGCAGGTAAAAGCAATACCCCAAGCATAGCAGCTACGGCTTTTGTACACAATCTATTTTTTTTCATGTTATCCTCTCCAACATTTGTTATTTTTTGGTAAATATACAAAAAGGCAAAAGCTTTTCAAAAGCTTTGCCTTGTTTTGTTTATTCTTCTTCGTCTTCGTACATATCATAGAATGCATTGGAAACTTTATCAAATTCTTCATCATCTTCAATGACATTCAATTCGATTTCGCCATCAGCTTCTTTGTATTCATACAACAATACTGTTTCATCTTCCAATGGCAACAACGCAATATATTCTTTGCTTTCAAAGCCTTCTACTTCAAATACACCCAATATACCACATTCCATTTCTGTGTCATCGTCCAATGTCAAAAACATGGTTTCCAAATCCATAATATCTTCGTCGTGGTCATGTCCGCAACCACAACCACAATCGCAATGTTCGCTCATGTTGTTACCTCCTCATAAAATTCATTTGTGTGTTTGTGTTACTATCATACATGATTTTCATTTGTTGTACAATATATTTTTTCCCAAAAAAATATTACGTTTTGATTGCAAACACTGCAAAAGCTGTCAGTGTTTTGCAGTATTTTGAAAAATATGCAAAAATAATATATTTTATTTTTTTTTGGCATATGATTTTTTGGGTTTTTGTTTTTTCTGCGTATGGTTCTTTTGCTTTTGTGTATCTGGTTGTTTTTGTGTTTTTTTCTGCAAGTCTTTTTTTGTTTTATCACTGTCTGTCAGTTTTCCTTGTACCATATCTTTTTGTGTAAAACGAATTTGCCACACTTTTTCATATTTGTGTATCCATTTTCTTTCATAAGGTGTCACAATGGATATAGAACAGCCGCTTTTTCCATTTCTGCCACATCTGCCCGCACGGTGCAAATATTGTGTTGGGTCTTCTGGTATATCCATATGAATGACATGTGTGACATCTTGAATATCCAATCCCCTTGCACCAATATCAGACGCCACCAACACAGAAATTTTACCATTTCTGAAATCTTCCAAAGCCGTTTTGCGGTCTGTTTTACCTGCCTGCCCATAAATCCCATCTGCTTTGATGCCATGATAATTCAATTTATCTACTGTCACTTCAATGTTTTCTGGATTGTTCAAAAATATCATTGCTTTTGTTGGTTTTTCGCCCGCAAGCACTTTACGCAGCATCAAAAACTTTTCTCTATGATTTGCCAAAATATAATGATGTGCAATATTTTCAGGCACCAATCCACTTTTTGCTTCGCCCTCTAATTGCAGCATATTTTCTTTCATGATTTGTTTTGCTCTTTGCAGTGTTTCGCCACCCACAGAAGCAGAAAGCAAAACAATCTGTCTATCACGCAATGTGGTTTTGATGACAGCTTGCACGGCAGCAAAATTGCCATCTTCCAACAATCTGTCGCCTTCATCTAGCACAATGGTTTTCACCAAATGTGCTTGTATTTTTCTGCGTTTGATTAAATCCAGCATACGCCCCGCAGAACCTACCACAATTTGTGGTTTTTCTTTGAGTTTTTCCATTTGGCGTTGTATACCTGCGGTACCAATAATCAATGCACTGCCCACTTTGACACCTGCATTTTTTGCAAGCAATTCTGCCTGTTTGTGTACTTGTGCCGCAAGCTCATGTGTGGGTGCCAATATGATTGCCTGTGTACCTCTAATATTGGGGTCTAAACGCAAAAATATTGGCAAAAGATATGCCAATGTTTTGCCAGAGCCTGTTTCTGAACGTCCCACAACATCTTGCCCTGTACAAATGGCAGGTATCATTTTTTGTTGTATGTCTGTGGGGTGTATAATATTTTGTTTTGCAAGTCCTGCAATCAAATCTTGTGACACGCCAAGTATTTCAAAATTTTGTTCTGTTGTATGTTCCATAGGATAAAATTCCTTTCCATTTTGCTTGTTTGTTTTTTCATTATATCCGCTTTTTGTCCCCCTGTAAACTGTCCACACCCTCTTTTGCTGCAAAATAGTCCAAAATACCGCAATATATGCCCCATGCCACTTTATCTTGATATTCTGTATCATTGAGTTTTTGTTCTTCTTGTGGATTGGATAAAAACCCACATTCCACCAATGCAGCAGGGATTTCTGTAGTACGCAATATGTAATAATCTGTATTTGCTTTGGCTTGTCTTTTATTTTCTGTATCTGTGCGTTGTTTTAAGCTGTTTTGGATATATTCTGCCAATATTTTTCCTTCTGTACTTTGTTTATGATAAAACACTTGTGCACCCTTTGGAGATGATGTTGGAAAAGCATTTTGATGAATACTAATCAAAATATCTGCTTGACTGGTATTTGTAATTTCTTTTCTTTGTCGCATATCTTCTTTTTTGGTCTGTCCTAATGCGTTGCTATCCGCTCTTGTCAAATATACATTGGCACCGCCTTGTTCCAAATATTGCTGTAATTTTTGTGTGATTGCCAAATTCAATGCCTGCTCATTTTCGCCGTGTTTTCCTGTTTTGCCTGGGTCCCAACCACCATGCCCTGCGTCTAATACAATATTTTTTGATACCATTGGCATCATGGTTGTGACACTTTGTTTTTGTGCTGTAAAAATACAGACTGCCAAACAAAACAACACCAAACAAATGGTTTGACATTCTTTTTTGATTTGTTTCATATACATACCTCCTCCTTGCCGTATTATATGAGGCTTGTTTTGAAAAAATACAACAAAATATTTTGTATCACAATATATACAAAATACAATATGCCTTTATTTGTTTTTAAATGAAATACATATGTCTGTATAAAGTGCTGTTTTTTGACTGACTTTTTTCCTTTTTTTTGAAAATTATTCCGAAAAGCATTTTTGATAACTGCAAATCACTGTTTTTGACTTGACGCTTTTTGTTGTCGTGTTATAATCAAATGCATATTATATTTATGCATATTATATTCAAAACACAGTTATCTTTTATTGCCATAAATGTATGGCAATTTTATATTATTTTTTTAGGAGGCTGATATTTATGATGAACCCAAAACGTGTATGGAACTTTTCTGCTGGCCCTTCTATGCTTCCACTTGAAGTATTGGAACAAGCACAACAAGAATTTGTTTGTTATGGTTCATCAGGCATGTCAGTGATGGAAATGAGCCATCGTTCCAAAGATTTTGCAAATATACTGGAACAGGCAAAAAATGATTTGCGAGATTTGATGCACATTCCTGAAAATTACCATATTTTATTTTTACAAGGTGGCGGCTCCACACAATTTGCCATGATACCTTTGAATTTGATGTACAAAAATGGCTGTGCAGATTATGTCATTACAGGACAATGGGCAAAAAAAGCTGCTGAAGAAGCAAAACGGTATGGTACAGTCAATATTGTGGCATCTTCTGCGGACACCAATTTTGACCGTATTCCGCAATTAGATGAAACAAAATTTTCTAAAAATGCGGATTATTTTTATATTACATTAAACAACACTATATATGGCACACGCTACACCACATTACCCAATACGGGTGATATTCCACTGGTTGGGGATATGTCTTCTTCTATACTTTCCGAAGAAATCGACATCACAAAATTTGGTTTGCTGTTTGCAGGGGCACAAAAAAATTTAGGCCCTGCAGGTGTCACTGTTGCCATTGTACGAGATGATTTATTGGGTCATGCAAAGCCATATACACCTACTATGTTGGATTATGCCATTCATGCCAAAAACGATTCTTTGTATAACACACCCCCTACATACAGCATTTATTTTTTAGGTAAGGTATTGCAGTGGGTGAAAGCACAAGGCGGCGTAAAAGCCATGCAGCAAAAAAATGAAGAAAAAGCTGCATTGTTATATAACTTTTTGGACAATTCCAAATTGTTTTATGGTACTGTGGTAAAAGAACATCGCTCTTTGATGAACATTCCTTTTATCACACCAGATGATGAAACAAATGCTATATTTTTGAAAGAAGCACAACAAAACGGTTTTGTCAATTTGAAGGGGCATCGTTCTGTTGGTGGCATGAGAGCCAGCATATACAATGCCATGCCAAAAGAGGGCGTTTCCGATTTGGTAGACTTTATGCGTGATTTTGAAACAAAACATTTATAATAAGGAGGCTTTGCCATGTATACAATAAAACCCTATAACCAAATATCTCAGGCAGGCTTTTCCAAACTGCCAAACACAACATTTGACATCAATACCGAAACCGATGCCCCACACGGCATATTATTGCGTAGTTATGACCTACATGATATGACATTTCCTGAAACACTGCTTGGTATTGCACGTGCAGGTGCAGGCACAAATAACATCCCCATTGCACAATGTACAGAACGTGGCATCCCTGTATTCAATACTCCTGGGGCGAATGCCAATGCTGTCAAAGAATTGGTTTTGACTGCACTTTTGATATCTTCCCGCCATGTTTTGGAGGGTGCAAACTGGGTACAAACACAAACAGACACAGACCAACTGCAAAAATCCGTAGAAAATGCAAAAAAACAATTTGCAGGTCCCGAAATACAAGGCAAAACATTGGGCGTTGTTGGTTTGGGTGCAATTGGTGTATTGGTCGCAAATGCTGCTTTGGATTTGGGCATGGAAGTCATCGGCTATGACCCTTATTTAACATTAGAGTCTGCTTGGCATCTTTCTGCTGCTGTAAAAAAATCTGAAACATTAGAGGACTTATTTTCAAAAAGTGATTATGTCACATTGCATATTCCTTTGAATGATAAAACAAAACACACTGTTTCCAAAAACTTGCTTGCAGTTGCAAAAAAAGGTATGCGTCTGTTGAACTTTGCTCGTGGAGAACTGGTGGACAATGCGGCTTTATTGGAAGCCATAGAAAACAAAACCGTTTGTCGTTATATCACAGATTTCCCGAAATCTGAATTATTGGGCAATCCCAATATCATACTCACACCGCATTTGGGTGCATCCACACCAGAATCGGAAGAAAACTGTGCAGAAATGGCAGCTGTTGCATTAAGAGAATATTTACTATATGGCAATATCAAAAATTCTGTAAATTTTCCAAACTGTATTGTTCCATATTCTGGAAAACCACGTATTACCGTTTCCCATGCCAACATTGTCAATATGATTGGACAGTTGGGTTCTGTGTTTACCAAACACCATATCAATGTAGACAAAATGGTAAACAACTCCAAAGGCGAATTGGCATACAATATCATTGTTTGCGATGATTTGCCCGCAGATACTTCCTCTTTGGTAGAAGATTTATATGCCATTTCCAGTGTCAAAAAAGTACGTATACTCAATCAGGAGGGATAATTTTATGGCAACTGTAAAACCTTTTTCTGGTATTCGTCCAAATCCTGCACTTGCAGCACAAATTGCCGCTTTACCCTATGATGTCATGAACAGACAAGAGGCAAAAGCAATGGCAAAAGATAACCCATACTCTTTTTTACACATTGACCGTGCAGAAATTGATTTACCAGATGATATTGACCCATACAGCGATATTGTTTATCAAACCGCAAAACAAAAATTAGATGATATGATACAAAATGGCGATTTTATACAAGATACTTTGCCCAATTTTTATATCTATCGCTTGACCATGGACGGGCGCAGTCAAACAGGGCTTGTGGCTTGTACTTCCATTGATGAATACTTAAACGGTGTTATCAAGAAACATGAATTGACAAGAGCTGATAAAGAAACAGACCGTATTCGTCATGTGGATACACTCAACGCCAATACAGGGCCTATATTTTTGGCTTATCGCAAAAATGATGATGCAAAAGCCATATGCAACCAGTGGACAAATACAAAAAAACCTGTATATGACTTTGTATCAGATGATGGTATCCAGCATACCGTATGGTGTATTGATGATGCTGCAACCATAAACCATTTGACAGAAAGTTTTGCACAAGTACCATACTTGTATATTGCAGATGGACACCATCGCAATGCTTCTGCTGTCAAAGTTGGGCAAAAACGCAGAGCAGAGCATCCTCATGCACCTGCAGATTCAGAATTTAATTATTATTTGTCTGTATTATTTCCTGCTGATGAATTGCATATATTTGATTATAACCGTGTGGTCAAAGATTTACATGGCTATACAGAAACCACTTTTTTACAAGCATTGGAAACATCTTTTGTAGTATCTCCTGCACCACAAAGCCCATTTGCACCACAAAAATTGCATACATTTGGTATGTATTTGGGCGGTAAATGGTATTGTTTAGAAGCAAAACCAAGTGTTTGCAGTGACGACATTGTCAAAGGCTTAGACGTTTCTATATTACAAAATGCGTTATTAACACCTATACTAGATATACAAGACCCCCGTACAGACAAACGCATTGACTTTGTGGGTGGTATTCGTGGCTTGCATGCGTTACAACAGCGTGTAGACAGTGGTGAAATGGCAGTTGCATTTTCCATGTATCCCACTTCCATGCAAGAATTGATGGCAGTTGCGGATGCAGGATTGACCATGCCGCCAAAATCCACATGGTTTGAACCCAAATTACGCAGTGGACTCTTGATACATGATTTGGGAACATAATTTGTTTGAACACCTCCTTTGCATACTTCCCCTTTGCATTGGAGGTTTTATTTTTGATTTTATTTTCCATTTTTTGATGGTATAAAACACTTTTTTCTTCGCATACTAAAAAGAAAAAGGAGGGCAAACAATATGAACAAATTCGCAATGGGTGTATTGATGGGTGGTGCTGCGGCATTTGCTGGTATAGGCTATTTGATGCAGGACAAAAAAACATATCATAAAATGGTACGCAAAGGGAAAAAATTAGCTTCTCGTGCCGAAGAAGTTATGGATGATATTATTGATTAAACAGAAAAGACTATCCGTTTTCGGATAGTCTTTTCTGTTTTTTGAGAGAGGGTAATATTCTATGTCAATCTACAACTTGTTTTTGAATAATCCAATAAGCCCCATTTGTGGTTGGGCTTGTTTTTGCTTCTTGTAATATGGTATCTAAATCCCATGTTTTTTCTGAATTTTCTTTGCTTTTTGGGTCAGCCAAAGACACTTTATCTTTGCTATCAATATCATACAACAATAGAAAATGTCCACTGCCCGTAAAATGCCCTTCCCCCATCAATGCAATGACAGGATAACCAGCTTGCAAAGCCTCTTTCACTTGCGTGCCATCGTTTGTTGTGGTGGTTTGTATCCCATATGCTGCAAGCCCTTCTGCAATCAATGTATGATAACTGCCATATCCTTGGCTACAATAACCATTTTCATACGACCAGTCTGCCATTTGTTTTGGGTTGATTTTATTATCTCCCAAAGTACTCACCACCATTGCAAGCACCGTTGGCCCGCAACCTGTATCTTCGATATAATCGGTTTTTCCATACAATTCTTTTGCCCAAGCTGGGTCTTCTTGATTATAATATGTCGACCAGCCTGCTGTTTGCGATTTCATTGGCAATATGGGTGTTTTTACACGAAATTCTGTTGCTATTTTGGGTGGCATAAAAGTCACCACTGCCAACAGTATTACATAAAAAAGCAATCTTCTTTTTCTGCCTTTTCTGCGGCGGTTGTTAAATAAAATCATACCCATCTGTATCACAAACAAAAGAAAGAATATGCCCATTGCGACAAAACGCAATATCAATAATATTTGATGGATATTCATATTCTTGCCCCCATTCCGACTATGGTATCAGTATATCATGTATTTTTAACAGAACCTTTGCGAAAAATCGTCAAATTTATTAAGAATTTCTGCAAAATTTTTTATCTTTTGTAGTTTGTAAAAAAACCGCATACGAAACATTCGTACACGGTTTTCTGCAATTTTTCAATGTGCGTTTTATGCCTGTAACAAAGCAATCCCTGCTTTGATACGACGAATACTTTCTTCTTTGCCCAAAATATCTGCCAATTCCATTGCACCACCTGGAGAAGTTGGTTCACCAGACAATGCTGTTCTAACAGGCCACAACAACTGACCGTTTTTGATACCCAGTGTTGGCACCAATGCCATCAATGTATCATGAATACTGTCTGTGTTCCAATCATTCAGATTTTCCAGTACAGGCAATACTGCTTCCAAAGAGGATAATGCAATTTCATCATTTGTTTTCATTTTTTTGTGGGTATACAGTTCTGTGCCGTATGTGGGCAATTCTTTGAAAAATTGTACCATAGCAGGAATGTCGTTGAGTGTTTCCAAACGTTTTTGCAATAATACAGCAATTTTTCTCAAATCCAAATTGGTATCGCCCAATGTTTCTTTCAATTTTGGCTCTGCCAACTGATAATATTTTTCAAAATCCATGGCTTTCAAATATTCGCTATTCATCCATGTCAGTTTTTTGATATCAAAAATAGAAGGCGATTTGCTCAACCCTGCCATATCAAATTTTTGTTCTAATTCTTTGAGACTAAATATTTCTGTGTTGTCGGAAGGACTCCAGCCAAGCAATGCAATATAGTTCATAATGGCTTCCACAACAAACCCTTCATTGACCAAATCTTCAAAAGACTTGTCCCCATGACGTTTTGACAATTTGTGGTGTGCATCACGCATAACTGCTGGCAAATGCACATATACAGGAGGTTCCCAACCAAATGCTTGATACAGCAAATTGTATTTTGGTGTAGATGACAGATATTCACTGCCACGCACCACATGGGTAATTTTCATCAAATGGTCGTCCACAACATTTGCAAAGTTGTATGTGGGGAAACCATCGGCTTTCATCAATATTTGGTCGTCCAGTTCTGCATTCTCTACAGTAATATCACCATATACCACATCAGAAAATGTAGTTGTTCCTTCTGTTGGCATTTTTTGGCGAATAACAAATGGTTCACCTGCATCTAATTTTGCTTGTACATCTTCTTTTGACAAATGCAAACAATGTCTATCGTATTTTGCAAAAGCTGTACCTTCTGCATTACTTTCTTTCAAAGACTCCAAACGTTCTTTTGTACAGAAACAGTAATATGCTTCGCCTTTTTCCACCAATTCTTTTGCATAACCCATATACATTCCCATACGTTCACTTTGCACATAAGGGCCATATGCACCACCAATGTCAGGGCCTTCATCATACTGTAATCCTGTCATACGCATGGTATTATAAATAACATCAACCGCACCTTCTACCAAACGTTCTTGGTCTGTATCCTCAATACGCAATATAAATTTACCGCCTTGTGATTTTGCAATCAGATATTCATACAAAGCAGTTCTCAAATTGCCGATATGCATATAACCTGTAGGACTGGGTGCAAATCGGGTTCTGATTTCCATAAACTATCTTCCTTTCTTATATACATGAAACAATATATTGTTTCGTATTTTTTTCTTACTGTATAGTTTAATCAGAAAATTCATGACTGTAAAGTAGTCATTTTCAAAAAAACGCAAAAATATTTGTTTCTTGGGTGTATTTATGCTATACTTGTTCACACAGACAAACACAGAGAGGAGGGCTTTGTTTTGACTTTAGACAGACAAACTCTGAAAAAATTACGTTGGTTGATTGTATTTGCATTACTCGCTTTTATTGTGCTTTGGCGTTTTGATAAAGTGGTGTATATTGTTTCATTTATTGGAGGCATATTGGCACCTTTTATACTAGGTGGTGCTATTGCATTTATATTAAGCGTGCCTATGGCTTGTTTGGAACGCATATTTTACAAATTATGCAAAAAAGAAACTTTACCAGAAAAACGTGCGAAATTTGAAAAACGGCTACGTCCTTTCAGTTTGATATTGACACTGCTTTTGGTATTTGTGATACTGGCACTTGCCATATTGGTTGTATTTCCAGAATTGGGACGCACCATATCCACATTGGGCAGAACCATACAAACAAAATTGCCTATACTTTTGGAAGAATTTGATAATCTTTTGCGAGATAACAGCGAAATTGCTTACTGGCTGAACAGCATCGATTTGAATTGGGAACAAATGGTGCAAAAAATACTTATCATGTTTCATACTGGTGCTGATTTTATATTGGGTTCTACATTCTCCATTGCACAAAGTATATTCAGCGGTGTAACCACATTTGTCATTGGTCTGGTATTTGCTTGCTACATATTGATACAAAAAGAAAAATTGCAAGAACAATGCCGCAAAGTATTGTATGCTTATTTGAAACCACAGCAGGCAGAACGTATATTTGAAATTGCAACATTGACCCATCACACATTTGCAAAATTTCTGACAGGACAGTGTTTGGAAGCGGTCATATTGGGTACCATGTTCTTTGTATCCATGACAATATTCAAATTCCCTTATGCATTGTTGGTTGGCGTACTCATATCCGTTACTGCATTGATACCTATATTTGGAGCATTTATTGGTTGTATTGTGGCAACATTTTTGATATTGGTTGTCAATCCACCACAAGCCATCGGGTTTATCATACTGTTCTTTGTATTGCAACAATTAGAAGGCAATTTTATATATCCTTATGTTGTGGGTGGCTCTGTTGGGTTGCCTTCCATATGGGTACTGGTTGCTGTAACATTGGGTGGTAGCTTGATGGGTATTATTGGTATGCTGATATTCATTCCATTGATGTCTGTACTTTATACATTATTCAGACAAGATGTCTATAAACGACTAGAACAAAAAAACATAAAACCATCTTAAATATATTGACGGCTTTTTTCAAAAAGCCGTCAATTTTGTTATATATAAAGACAAATGCCCTTGTTGTAAAAACATTTTTGTGATATGATAAAAATAAAATCATTGCATTTACATATCGGAGGTGTTCATCATGCGTCAAAGAGAAGAACTTTTGAAAGCTTGGTTGGATATGTGGCTTGGTCAAGAATTGCTGCCATTGGATGCTGTATTCACACATGATGTGGAATATTTTGAATTTCAAGGCAGAAAATATTGTGGCACAGAACAAATTCGTCGTTGGTTTACACAGTGGAATAGCCAAAATCGTGTAATCCGTTGGCAAGTCTGTCGTATGATACATGACCAAAATATTACCATGATGGAATTTGAATTTCAAAGTCAAAATTTATCCGGTGAAACACGTGAATTTCAGGGGATTTATTTGGCTGAATGGGACGGCAACAACCGCATACAAAAATTGCAAGAATTTTACTGTAAATTGCCTTACGAAACACCATATATGTCATAAAAACAATCACGGAGAATATCTTGATTTTACAAGATATTCTCCGTTTCCAATTTGATAGACAATGCATTTATGATTTTTCATTTTTTTCTAAATACGCTACAATCGCTTTATAATATGCTTCTGCTGCTTTTTCACATCCTTCTGCTGTTCCGAATTTTGCAACATCACTTTCATTTGTTACAAAACATTGTTCCACCAATACTGCCGCACAATCCACATTTTTCAATATACCAAATGTATCATAATTTTCATAAACTTTTGTATCTGTACTATCAAAAAGCACTTTTTGTACAGAACCATCTGCATTTTTGACATAATATCCAAATCGTATGCCGTTTTCTCCTCTTAAGCGACTGCCTGCCGCTGCCATTTCATTTGCCAAACTTTCTGCAAATTGCATACTTTTTTCATGATTTTTCATACCTGGCACCGCTGGATAACATTCAAAACCATATGCATTGCCACTATCTTCTGCATTGCCATGCACAGAAAGCACCAAATCTGGCTTGACTCTTTCAAATTTACGGCTACGGTCTGTAATGGACTTTGTTTCATTCTCTCTGCGAGAGCGTACCACACGAAAACGTCCATCTGCTTTTAATAAATCTGACAAAACAGATACCGTTTGTTCTGTCAATTCGACTTCTTGTATGATACCTTCTGCCCCTACATCATCGCCGCCATGTCCTGCGTCCAAAGCCACAGTATATGGCTTACCATAACGATAATATACATAAAATCCACAATATCCCATGGTAAACAGCAATAAAAATATCACCAAACGATGTAACAGACCTTTTTTTCTGCGTCTACGTTTTTTGTTTTTTCTTTTTGGTGGCGGTTGTCTACGACGTTTTTCTGGCGGTTCAAAATCTCGCCAATTTCGTCCTTTCATTATACAGAAACCATCTCATTTTCTTTTGTGATAACTGCAACTGCATTTGTATACTGTTTTGTTTGCAACGCCTGACACACGCCAAAATTTTTCCAAAAATGAATGGGAATCAATGCTTTTGCACCAATGGTTTCCATAAAATAATCTGCTGCCCAACAGAGTTTGTCCTCCAATCTTGGGTCAACTGGCACAAATGCCACATCAATGGTTTCGCCTTTGAGCAAATCAATTTCATTGCGGTAACTGTTTGCAATATCTTTGTTGAATGTATCACTTTCTCCATTCCAATGCCACCAGTTCAAATCCCCCGCATGGTATATGGTTTTGCCCTCCGCTTTCACCAAAAATGCAACTCCCTCATCATTCGATTGCAATGTTTTGATTTCCACATCTTGTACCATTTTTGTTTGATGGGCAGATATCATTGTCACATTTTCGCCTTTTCCCATCATCACATCATCAGACACAATATATTGCACATCATCTTTCCATGCCAATATGTGGTCATCATAATGGTCAGCGTGTGCATGAGAAACAAAAACAAAAACATCTTTTTGTTTCCAATCTGGATTTTGCAAAAAGTCATATCTGCCGCCTTCTGTATAATAATCAAATATCAAAATATGTTTGTCCAATTCCACCATCACACCACTATGATGAAAATAAGTCACTTGCATTTTTATACCTCCTTTTCTACGCTACGCAATGCCCCTGTATGTGGGTCCATCACAAAGCCAAATACTTCCACATCTTTATGTATCAATGGATGATTGCGTATGGTATCTACGGTATTTTGCACAGAACAGTAAATATCACCAAATCCCATCAACCATTCTTCTAAATTTTTATGATTTGCATCTACATGGTCTATGACATCTTGTGAAATGCCTTTTTCCAACATTTTTGCAATCATTTTTTTGCCATTTAATGCTCGTCCACCACAGTCATCATGTCCAATGACCATTATAGTATCTACACCCAATTCATACACCGCTACCAAAAGCGAAAATATGACACTGCCATAAGGGTGTGTGATTTGTCCACCCGCATTTTTAATCAGTTTCACATCGCCATTTTTGATACCCAAAGCCGCAGGCAACAATTCAGTCATGCGTGTGTCCATACAAGATAATATTGCAATTTTTCTATCTGGATACTTTGTTGTTGTATATCTTTGATACATTTCGTGCTCTACAAATATTTTATTGTATTCCAACATTTTTTTCACACTATCTGTCATTTTTGTACCTCCTTATGGTTTTCTTTTTGCTTTGTCTGGTGTTTCAACACAACAAATATCAACAAAAACCATACCACAAGCAACACCAAAGCCAAAGGCAATACCATTTTCAGTAGTGTTTGTGCAGGCATGATTTTTGATAACAAAAATAACCCCACAGCAACCACAATAAAATAAATGGCTGTCACAATTTGCATGGTTTTCTTTTGTTCATTCATCACAAATATTCCTTTCTTTTCCTTATCTTTTCATTATATCTATTCTTATCATCAAAGGCAAATATACATATGAAAAAAATCCGATATTTTTTTACAAAAACATCGGATTTTCCATATCTTTTGAAAAGGAGCAGACCTATAAGCCGGGTTCTGTCGTGGACAGCCATCTATCTTGGTCTGTTGTTGCCAACAGCATCATGCGACTTTTTGCGAGGAGAAACGAGCAGCCTCTCAATTCCTCTTTCGTCTTGCTTCGGGTGGGGTTTACATAGCCCTGTTTGTTACCAAACAGACGGTGGGCTCTTACCCCACCTTTCCAGCCTTACCTGCACATGACAGGCGGTTTATTTCTGTTGCACTATCCTTAGAGTTGCCTCCACCAGCCGTTAGCTGGCACCCTGCTCTATGAAGCCCGGACTTTCCTCACCATGTAAAACACAGTGCGACTGTCCAGCCTACTCCAAATAGTATGATACACAATGTATCCGATTTTGTCAAACCTTAAAACAACTACCACCTACAAATTCTTTTATCAAAGAATTGTTTGGAATTTCTGTTGCAGGTGCTGCCAAGAAATAGCCTAAGAATTTAATCAATCTTTTTGCAGTGATATATTCTGGCTGACTTTCATCAATATTGAATAATTGTGGTTCTGCGTATTGTTTCAGCACACTCAATTCATATATGGTTGCAGAATTGAATACGGCATCGGCATTTTCTTGATATGGGAATATATTTTCTGCTTCGCCATCTGTGACATCATTCCATGTAGAAATGGTCATTGCAGCATCTCTGCCACGGAATTGATAATCACGCACCATACGGCGTATCAAACGACTATCTGCGGTAGAAATGCGGTTATGGTCATCTACATTAAGCTGTGTCATTGCACTGATAAATATTTTGAATTTTTGTTCTTGTGGGATTTCTGATGTCAACATATCATTCAAACCATGTATGCCTTCTACCACCAATATTTCATCTTTTTGCAGTTGCACAAAATGCCCATGATATTCTCTTTTGCCAATCACAAAATTATAAGAAGGCAATTCTACACGCTCTCCTGCAATCAATGCTTTCAAATCTCTGTTTAACACAGGCAAATCCAAAGCATTGATATGTTCAAAATTCTTTTTGCCATTTTCATCGACAGGTGTTTTATCTCGTTCTATAAAATAATCGTCTAATGAAATTTTATGCGGACGAATGCCCAATACTTGTAGTTGTATGCACAAACGGTTTGCAAATGATGTTTTCCCTGAAGAAGACGGGCCAGCAATCAACACCACTTTTACTTTATCTGCTCTTTGATGTATCATATCCGCAATTTCTGCAATTTTCTTTTCATGCAACGCTTCGTTTATGCGGATTAAATCACCAAATTTTCCTTGTGATATGGTACGGTTCAATTCTGCAACATTTTGTACACCCATCAAACGGCACCAATGCATTTGTTCCAAAAATACAGAGCTGATTTTTTTGGGATTGCTAAATGAACGCAATTCTTCTGGATTTTTTCTATCAGGAAAACGTACCAAAAATCCTGTTTCATACTGCATCAATGCAAATATTTGCAAACAACCAGTAGAGGGTGGCATATATCCATAAAAATAGTCATAAAATCCGTCCATTTCATACATATTGACATTTGACGCACGGCGATAACGGAACAATTCTGCTTTGTCCTGCATACCTTGTTTGGAAGCAATCTCTCTTGCTTTTTCTTTTGGCAATGTGCGTTTATGTATGGGCAAATCATTTGCCACATATTCTCTCATTTTTTGTTCTAAAACTGCAAGTAAATCTTTTGTTACTGTAATTTCAGGGCGATGAATTTCACAATAGATATTTTTTTCCAAAGAATGTTCCACAACCACCAAAGCATCTTCGCCAAGCACATCATGTACTGCTTTTACCATCAAAAACAATACGCCTCTGCGATATACACGCATGGCATCTTCATGCTCCATACCATATAGCGTGATGTCATCTGTGGTATGTATTGGTTTTGACAATTCACGCAATTTATTTTTTTGTCTTGCCAACAGTACAGGGCCTTTGACTGTATCTGCACATTGTTTTGCCACATCTGCAAATGTTGTTTGTTCTGTGATTTGCAATGTTTTTCCCATTACATTGACTTGCTTTGTTTCCATGGTGTTTCTCCTCCTTTGTTTACAATTCATTTTTATAATGACCAAAATGTCTGTCCATTGACAGCAGAACAAATCACTTCCAAATCCCAGCTATTTTGTTCTGCTTTTTGTTGCAACATTTTTTGCAATACAGGTACAATCAGCACCTCACTTGCATAATGTGTCACATCTGCCACACAAATGCCTGTATCCACTGCTTTTTGTGCTTCATGGAATTTCATATCTCCTGTCAAATATACATCTGCACCTTTTTTCTGTGCTAGGGATAAAAATTCTGCACCACTTCCTGTGCAAAGCCCCACCGTCTTTATCATTTTATGCGGGTCACCTGTCAATCGAATACTATCTAAACCTAATTTTTGTTTTAACATTGCAGCAAATGTGGAAAATTCCATTTGTTGTTTGAGTGTGCCTATGCGTCCAATCCCCTCAGCTTTGCCTGTTTGCTCTACTGTGTAAATATCAAAAGCTACTTCTTCATATGGGTGTGCTTGACACATGGCTTTTATGATGGTTGCTGTTTTTGTTTTTGGTGCAATGGTTTCCAATCGTATTTCTTCTGCAAATTCCAATTCTCCTTTTTGTCCCAAATATGGATTTGTGCCATCTAGTGGCAAAAATGTTCCTGTCCCTTTTGTACCAAATGTGCAACAAGCATATTTTCCAATATGCCCAGCACCTGCTTGACACATTGCCTCTCTGACTGCCTGTTCATGAGAAATTGGCACATATACCACAATTTTTTGTAAAACTTGTTTCTCTGTAATTTCTAACAACTCCACATTTTGCAAATCAATCAATTCTGCCAAAACATCATTCGTACCACCTTTTGCAATATCCAAATTGGTATGTGCAGAAAATGCCGCAATATCATTTGTAATCAGTTTGAAAATTTTGTTTCCCAAATTTGTATCGGCAGTAATGCTGTCCATTTTTTGAAACAGCAACATTGGGTGATGTGTAATAATCATATTTGCATTTTTTTCGATTGCCTCAGATATAACTTCTTTTGTAACATCCAAAGCAACTAATATTTTTTTGACTGTACTTTCGGGATTGCCAATGGCAAGCCCTACTTTATCCCAGCTTTCTGCCAAATGTTGGGGAGCAATTTCTTCCATCACTGCCATAATATCTTTTACTTGTACCATGCTTTTGCCTCCTCTATCCATTGCAATTTTTGTTTGATTTGTGCCAAACGCTCTATGGCTTTTTCTGTTTTGCTGTTTTCCAACGTTTTTTTGACATTTTCATATTGTTTTTGTTCTATTTCAAGCTGTTCCCAAAGCAAAGCATCTTTTGCTGCCAAAAGTCTTTGCCCATATTGATAAGCTGTTTGTGTTTGATACTGTTCTGTACCTTTTTGACATTGCAAAATATGATAATACTTGCCATCTTCTTTTACCATAATTTCTTGTTTGATGGCAAAACCGATGGTATGTATATATTTTCTGACTTTATCAATATCATGTTGTGGAGAAAGTATCAACTCTTGCAAACTTTCCACTGTTTCTTTGCTATCTTGTAATATATGCAGTAACAACATACCACCCATACCTGCAATGACTGCGGTTTGTGCTTCATGTGGTGCTATGGGCAACAAACCACTGCCAAGACGTGTTTCAATCACATGTTCGGCACATTTGTCTTTGATATTTTGTTTTGCTTTTTCCAGTGGTTGTTTATTCAAATCACAAGCAAACGCTTTTTGAATTTTCCCATTTTCATATAAATACAAAGGCACATATCCATGGTCTGTACCAATATCTGCCACAATCGGATAACTGACCAACTCTGCCACAGCTTGCAAACGTTTTGAAATTTCCATATTTGTTTTCCTTTCTGTTATAAAAACGGCAGGCAACGCTTTTTTCGCCACCTGCCAAATTTATTTTATTCCAAATAATCTTTCAGTTTTTTGCTGCGGCTGGGGTGACGTAGTTTTCGCAACGCTTTTGCCTCAATTTGGCGGATACGTTCTCTTGTCACATCAAATTCTTTGCCGACTTCTTCCAATGTTCTAGCACGACCATCATCCAAGCCAAAACGCAAACGTAATACTTTTTGTTCTCTTTCTGTCAAAGTATCCAACACTTCAATGAGCTGTTCTTTCAGCAATGTGAAAGCTGCTGCTTCTGCGGGCGCTGGAATATCATCATCTGGAATAAAATCGCCCAAATGGCTATCTTCTTCTTCACCGATTGGTGTTTCCAAAGAAACGGGTTCTTGTGCAATTTTCATGATTTCACGTACTTTTTCTTCAGGCATTTGCATTTCCACAGCCAATTCTTCCGCACTGGGTTCTCTGCCCAATTCCTGCAACAACTGTCTGGAAATACGTATCAATTTATTGATGGTTTCTACCATATGCACAGGGATACGAATGGTTCTTGCTTGGTCTGCAATGGCTCTGGTAATTGCCTGTCTAATCCACCATGTTGCATATGTGGAAAATTTGTATCCTTTGTGATAGTCAAATTTTTCCACCGCTTTAATCAAGCCCAAATTGCCTTCTTGTATCAAATCCAAAAACAGCATACCTCTACCCACATAACGCTTTGCAATGCTGACAACCAAACGCAGGTTTGCTTCTGCCAATTTTTTCTTTGCATATTCGTCGCCTTCTTCCATACGGCGTGCCAATTCGACTTCTTCATCCGCAGAGAGCAAAGGTACTTTCCCAATTTCTTTCAAATACATTCTGACAGGGTCATCAATATTGATTCCTTCTGGCAATGTCAAATCCAAATCTTTTTCAATTTCTTCTTCTTCCGCTTCTAAATTACCCAAAATATCAATGCCTTGTGTTTCCAGATATTCATAAATACGGTCAATGCGGTCGGGGTCTAAGTCCAAATCCGCCAAATGGTCGCTGACCTCTTTATATTCCAATACACCTTTTTTCTTTTTGCCCATGGCAACCAGTTCTTCCAATCTGGTCAATAACGTAGTTTCTTCGACGGATTTCACCGCAATCCTCCCTTTCTTCTGTTCCTTATCAGTCTAACCATATCATATTGTAATATGCAGTCCATCCAATTTTCTTTTTTGTTCCACCAAATTTTGTATTTCTTCCACAGTTTTGACTTGTGTTAACATTTTTTCGATATATGCCCGTTTTAATATTTTTACAGCTTCATTGACTGCTTTTTGCAAATCAAACTGTATATCTGTGGGGGGTTGTGTCGCAAATACTGCACCAATTTGTTGTTGTTGCTGTGTTGTTTCAAAAAAATTCAGTAATTCCGCAGGAAATACGGTATCATGTTGCTGCCACAATACACCAATATACTCCCATGCTTTTTGATACACTTCTGTTGGAAAATCCTGTTTTTGCAATACATTTTGCAACGCTTCATACACTACCCGATAATTTGCCGCAAAATACAACAGATTTTTTTGTGCATCCAATACGCCTTTTTCTTCTTTGATACCATCTATGTGTTGTTTTTGTTTTTGTATGCGTTTTCTTTCTGCCTCTTGCCAATATGCGTCATCTGCTTTTTTGTGCAATTTTTGTATTTCATTTTGTATGGCATTTTCTTCTACGCCTGTCATACGGCTGATTTCTGCTGTATAGACGTTTCGCTCAATATCATTTTCCATACCAGAAAGTATTTTTGCCGCTTCTGTTGCAAACCGTACTTTATGTTCAGGAATATGCAGATTATAATTGCGTTTGATGCAAGCAATCTGAAACGAAACATAATGTACCGCATCTACCAAAAGCTTTGAAAATACAGCATTCCCATATTGTTTGATAAAGCCATCTGGATCTTTGCCTTCAGGTACTTGCGTCACACGCACACCAAAACCATGCTCCACCAAAACGGGAATTGCCCGCAATGCCGCATTTGTGCCTGCTTCATCGCTATCATAAAGCAATATGACATTTTCGGCGTATTTTTTCAGTGTCATGGCATGGTCTGCATTAAAAGCCGTACCCAATGACGCTACCACATTGTGAAAACCCGCTTGGTATATAGAAATCATGTCCATATACCCTTCTACCAATATCCATTCTTTCTTTTTCGATGTTTTTGCCAAATGCAATCCGTATAAATTGCGGCTTTTACTAAACAATGGCGTTTCGGGTGAATTGAGATATTTTGGTTCTCCTTCGCCCAATATTCTGCCGCCAAAAGCGACCACCCTTGTTTGTGCATCAAATATCGGAAACATCAACCGATTGCGAAAACGGTCATGATACCCACTGCCATCTTTGTTTGGCAACACCAATCCGCCTTTTTGCATATCTTCCACAGAAAAACCTTTTTGTGTCAAATAATCATATAATGCATGTGTTTGATTGGAAGCATACCCAATGCCGAATTTTCTTGCCACATTTTGCTGTATTTGCCGTTTTGCCATATACTTTTTTGCATAACTTCCCGCATTTGACTGCAATGTATCATAATAAAATCTGCCTGCCAATTTATGCATTTCAAACAATCTCGCTTTGAGCTGTTCCATTGCCAAAGCCTGCCCAGACAATTCTTGTTTTGGCAGTTGTATATGCACTCGTTCTGCCAATGTTTGCACAGCCTCTGGAAAATCACAATTCTCCATTTCCATCAAAAAGCTATACACATTTCCCGAAGCACCACAGCCAAAACAATAATAAAACTGTTTTTCGCTATTGACAGAAAATGATGGTGTTCTTTCGTGGTGAAATGGACAAAGCCCAAAATAAGAGCTTCCTTTTTGTTTTAGAGGCACATATTGCGATATCACTTCCACAATATCATTTTGCATACGGATTTCCTCAATCAATTCCCTAGGGTATCGCAATATCGTTCCTCCTTTCTATACTTGGAAACACTTTGTTTCTTTTTTCATGAACAACGCAAAAGGAAGCTGTTACACTTCCTTTTATTCAGTTTATTGATTTCGACATTTCTTCCGAAAAATCCTGCTTTTTATCTGCGTTTTGTATACTTGAACAAAAACCATATCACAAAACACCTTTTTTCTCAAACATTCAACCAGAAATTTTTACACATTCCATGCTTTTGGAATGAATAACTTTTGAAATTTTGCCACTGCAAAACGGTCTGTCATACAAGCCACATAATCACACACCGTTTGCATTTTTGTTTCGCCCTCGGCAAGCAAATGTAAAAACTCCTCATTCATTTTTTGTGGATATTCCATATAATACACAAATAAATCTTCTACGATTTTTTCAGCTTTTTCTTGTTCTTGCAATGCGATATCGCTTTGATACACATTACGGAACATAAATGCACGCAGCCCTTTTAATGCTTGCTGCATATCATCGCTCATACCAATATCACAAACATCTGTACTATGATATATGGTATCCCGTATCATGGCATTGATACGCTTGCTTGATGTATGCCCCATTTTTTCTACATATTCTTTGGGAATATCTTTTTCTTTGAGCATGCCTGCACGTATGGCGTCATCAATATCATGATTTGTATATGCAATTTTATCTGCTAATTGTACAATTTTCCCTTCCAATGTTGCGGGGTTGCCACTGGTACGATGGTGCAAAATGCCATCTCGCACTTCCCAAGTCAAATTCAAACCATTGCCGCCTTTTTCCAAACGGTCAACCACTCGTAAACTTTGTTTATTATGTGTGAAACCGCCCATTTCCTGACACAATACATTCAATTTCCTTTCGCCTGCGTGTCCAAATGGTGTATGCCCCAAATCATGTCCCAGTGCAATGGCTTCTGTCAAATCTTCATTCAAACACAATGCTCTTGCAATGGTTCTTGCAATCTGTGCCACTTCCAATGTATGTGTTAGGCGTGTACGGTAATGGTCGCCTTCTGGCGATATAAACACTTGTGTTTTATGTTTCATACGCCGAAATGCTTTACAATGCAATATTCTATCTCTATCCCGTTGAAAATCTGTACGAATTTCACATTTTGGTTCTGGTTTTAATCTGCCTTTTGTTTGTGTGCTTTTTGTCGCATATTCACACAAACGTTCTACTTCCCATTTTTCTTGCATAATGCGATATTCCATGACAATCCCCCCTTTATATATTTTGTATGTTATATCATAACAATACGGTTTTGACTTTGCAAAATCCTTTTTTTATTGCAAAAAACCGAGGGATTTTTCAAATATTGTCAAATCTCCTCGGTTTTTGTTTTTTATTCGTACTCTTTTTTGTATCTTATGCAAAAATACCACTTTATATACCACTATATTCATTTTGGCAACATACCGTCTCCATAGTATTTTGTATAGGGCTTACCTCTCACCTGCACAAACTCCATTTCTGGATAACGTAGTGCTGTCAAATACCCACCATACACGCAGCCTTGGTCAATATCTACAGTATGATTGACAACGGTGGGCGATGGTGAAACGGTATGCCCATATACCACAAACGTCTTACCTGTGTATGTCGTTGCCCAGTCAAAACGTTGTGGTCTGCCATTTTCATCTGTTTTTCCCGTTGTTTCGCCATATAGACAGACTGATTTGATTTTGCTTGAAAAACTGCCCATACTTTCCGACTGCAATCCACCATGCACCACAGCCAAACGCTTTTTATCTAATAATAAATAATAGCACTGGCTTTCATAACATTGCATATAACGACTGCGAAACGCTTGGCGTTCTTCTTTTGGCAGTCTTTCCAGTTCTGCGATTGTTTTTTCCAATCCATGAGAAATACGCACACGGTTTCCCAAAAAATACCGATACAATTTATTGCAATGGTTGCCATGTATCCAAAAATCATCATGATACAACACTTGGTTTATCCAAAATTCTAAACAAGCTAAATTTTTTGGGCCTTTATCTGCCACATCTCCCACAGAAATCAATCTTCTTTTTTGTGGGTGTTGATAAATACCATTTTGATTTTTATATCCCAATTTCTCTACTAAGGCAATCAATTCTTCATAACAACCATGAACATCTCCAATAATATCATATTGATTTTCCCGAAATTCCAATATGCGGAAATTTCGTTCTCTGCGTTCTTTTTTCATATAGCACCATTTCCATTATCATTTCTTTTGTATCCCAACATCAATATCATATCATAAAATTGCGATTT